>NZ_GL622183.1:1418041-1583113 GCF_000185265.1 Streptococcus oralis ATCC 49296
TCGTGAAGAAGCGGCAGCTTTCTTCAAAGCGCAAGATGAAGCAACTAACTTGCCATACATCTATTTGAGTGCGGGTGTATCAGCTAAACTATTCCAAGAAACCCTTGTCTTTGCTCACGAATCAGGCGCAAACTTCAACGGCGTTCTTTGTGGCCGTGCAACCTGGGCTGGATCAGTTGAAGCTTACATCAAAGACGGTGAAGCAGCAGCTCGTGAATGGCTACGCACAACTGGATTTGAGAACATTGACGAACTCAACAAAGTTCTTCAAACAACAGCGACTTCATGGACTGAACGTGTATAAGTTTTCCCCCCCTAATATTAGGGACATTGATCTAAATAAAAAATTTAAAAAAAGTTGAATGTAAAGGTTTACAAAAAAACTTACTTGTGCTATACTTAAATCACAAGTTAATACAAGGTGAGTGTTACTAAGTAATATTAGGCATGATCACAGGTGAATTAGAAATCGGATGATTTTCTTGTTCATTTGTGGTCATTTTTTGTACTCATATACCTTTAAGATACAAAAGGAGGTTACCATGTATCGAATTCTAAACCCAATGAATCACAATGTCTCGCTTGTCAGAAATGACAAAGGAGAAGAAGTGATTGTGATTGGTAAGGGGATTGCATTTGGGAAAAAGAAGGGGGATTTGATTGCTGAAAATCAGGTTGAGAAAATCTTTCGGATGAAGACAGAAGAGTCCAGAGAAAACTTTATGGCTCTGCTCAAAGATGTTCCGCTTGATTTTATCACAGTGACCTACGAGATCATTGATAATCTTTCTAAGAAATATCATTATCCGATTCAAGAATATCTCTATGTGACCTTGACAGATCATATTTACTGTTCCTATCAAGCCCTAACACAAGGAAGGTACAAGGATAGCAATCTGCCAGATATTTCTGCCAAGTATCCTGTAGCTTTTCAAATCGCAAAGGAAGCATTTGAAATTTACCGTCAGAAGCTAGCGGATCATTTTCCTGAGGACGAAATTATTCGGATTGCTTATCATTTCATTAATGCCGAAGGTGAAAATGAAGTGGAAGTTGTTGAGTCGATTGATAAGAGGAAAGAAATTCTCAGGAATGTTGAAGAAGTGCTAAAGGGTTATGCAATTCAACGAACCAAAGAGAATAATCATTTCTATGATCGTTTTATGATTCATCTCAACTATTTCTTGGATTATTTAGACAGATCTAGAGATGATAACCAATCACTTCTGGATATGGAAGATCATATTAAACAATCCTATCCAAAAGCATTTGAGATTGGTTCCAAGATTTATGATGTGATTACGCAACATACTGGTCTTGATTTGTATAAAAGTGAACGAGTTTATCTAGTTCTACATATCCAACGTTTATTGTCATAAAAATTTAATTAAAAATATATAAGGAAAATTCTATCATGAATAGAGAAGAAGTAACATTGTTAGGTTTTGAAATCGTAGCCTATGCTGGCGATGCTCGTTCAAAACTATTGGAAGCCTTGAAGGCTGCTGAAGCTGGTGATTTTGCGAAAGCGGATAGTTTAGTTGAGGAAGCTGGTGGCTGTATCGCCGAGGCTCATCACGCCCAAACAAGTCTATTGACCAAGGAAGCCGCTGGTGAGGATTTGGCTTATAGTGTGACCATGATGCATGGTCAGGATCACTTGATGACAACTATCTTGCTCAAAGATTTGATGCACCATTTAATCGAACTTTACAAGAGAGGAGTTAAGTAATGAACAAACTAATTTCATTTATCGAGAAAGGGAAGCCTTTCTTTGAAAAACTGTCTCGTAATATTTACCTTCGCGCTATTCGTGATGGTTTCATTGCTGGAATGCCCGTTATTCTCTTCTCAAGTATCTTTATCTTGATTGCCTTTGTACCAAACTCATGGGGCTTTAAATGGTCTGATGATGTTGTTAATCTCCTCATGAAACCTTATAGTTATTCAATGGGGATTCTAGCTCTCTTGGTAGCTGGTACAACAGCTAAGTCATTGACCGACTCAGTAAACCGTAGCATGGAGAAAACCAACCAAATCAACTATATGTCAACACTGTTGGCAGCAATTGTTGGTTTATTGATGTTGGCAGCTGATCCGATTGAAGGTGGCCTAGCTACTGGATTCTTGGGGACAAAAGGTTTGCTTTCAGCCTTCCTTGCTGCCTTTGTTACTGTAGCCATCTATAAGGTTTGTGTTAAGAACAACGTCACTATTCGTATGCCTGACGAAGTTCCACCAAATATCTCACAAGTATTTAAAGATGTGATTCCATTCACTCTATCAGTGGTTTCTCTTTATGCTCTTGATTTACTAGCTCGTCATTTTGTTGGTGCAAGCGTAGCTGAATCAATCGGTAAATTCTTTGCACCATTATTCTATGCTGCTGATGGTTATCTAGGTATTACCATTATCTTTGGGGCCTTTGCCTTCTTCTGGTTTGTGGGTATCCACGGTCCATCTATCGTTGAACCAGCAATCGCAGCTATTACCTATGCAAATGCCGAAGTCAACTTGAACCTTCTCCAACAAGGGATGCATGCTGACAAGATTCTTACTTCTGGTACACAAATGTTTATCGTTACCATGGGTGGTACTGGTGCGACACTGGTTGTTCCATTCATGTTCATGTGGTTAACAAAATCAAAACGTAACCGTGCAATCGGACGTGCTTCAGTAGTTCCAACTTTCTTTGGTGTAAATGAACCAATCTTGTTTGGTGCACCACTTGTCTTGAACCCAATTTTCTTTATTCCATTTATCTTTGCGCCAATTGCCAACGTATGGATCTTTAAATTCTTCATTGAAACGCTTGGCATGAACTCATTTACTGCCAACCTTCCTTGGACAACACCAGGTCCTCTCGGTATTGTTCTCGGTACAAACTTCCAATTCTTGTCATTTGTACTTGCTGCTTTGTTAATTCTTGTAGACGTAGCCATTTACTATCCATTCCTCAAGGTTTATGATGAACAAATTCTTGAAGAAGAGCGTTCTGGTAAAGCCAATGATGAATTGAAAGAAAAAGTAGCTGCAAACTTCAATACTGCCAAAGCGGATGCTATTCTTGAAAAAGCAGGTGTAGAAGCATCTCAAAATACAATTACTAAGGAAACAAATGTTCTCGTCCTCTGTGCAGGTGGAGGAACAAGTGGTCTCCTCGCAAATGCTTTAAATAAAGCGGCAGAAGAATATAAAGTTCCTGTCAAAGCAGCAGCTGGTGGCTATGGGGCTCACCGTGAAATGTTGCCAGAGTTTGATCTGGTTATCCTTGCTCCTCAGGTAGCTTCTAACTTTGAAGATATGAAAGCAGAAACCGACAAACTTGGTATCAAACTTGCCAAGACTGAAGGTGGCCAATATATTAAATTGACTCGCGATGGAAAAGGCGCTCTTGCCTTTGTTCAAGCGCAGTTTGAAGAATAAAAAGTTAATAGCAAAGAAGTGAGATGGAGGAACTCCTCCCAACTACATCTCTGTCTCATTTCTATTTCTTGAAAGGTGAATCAAATGTCAAAAACATTACCAAAAGACTTTATATTTGGCGGAGCAACAGCGGCCTACCAAGCAGAAGGTGCTACACATACTGATGGTAAAGGAGCAGTAGCGTGGGATAAATATCTTGAAGATAATTACTGGTACACTGCAGAACCAGCCAGTGATTTCTATCACAAATACCCAGTTGACCTCAAACTTGCAGAAGAGTATGGTGTCAATGGTATCCGTATTTCAATCGCTTGGTCACGTATCTTTCCAACTGGTTATGGGAAGGTTAATGACAAGGGGGTTGAGTTCTATCATAATCTATTTGCAGAGTGCCACAAACGCCATGTTGAGCCCTTTGTAACTCTTCATCACTTTGATACGCCAGAAGCTCTACATTCAAATGGAGACTTCTTAAACCGTGAAAACATTGAACACTTTGTAGACTACGCGGCCTTCTGTTTTGAAGAATTCCCAGAAGTAAACTATTGGACAACATTCAATGAAATTGGACCAATTGGTGATGGTCAATACTTGGTTGGGAAATTCCCTCCAGGTATTCAGTACGACCTTGCCAAAGTATTTCAATCTCACCACAATATGATGGTTTCTCATGCGCGTGCAGTCAAGCTATATAAAGATAAAGGTTATAAAGGGGAAATTGGTGTGGTTCACGCCCTGCCTACTAAATATCCTCTAGATCCTGAAAATCAAGCAGATGTTCGCGCTGCTGAGTTGGAAGATATCATCCACAATAAATTTATCTTGGATGCAACTTATCTAGGACGATATTCCGAAGAAACCATGGAAGGTGTCAACCATATCTTAGCAGTCAATGGTGGAAGCTTAGATTTGCGTGAAGAAGACTTCGCTGTGCTAGAAGCTGCAAAAGACTTGAACGACTTCCTTGGAATTAACTATTACATGAGTGATTGGATGCAAGCCTTTGATGGCGAAACAGAAATCATTCATAACGGTAAGGGTGAAAAAGGAAGCTCTAAGTATCAGATTAAGGGAGTTGGACGTCGAGTGGCGCCTGACTATGTCTCACGTACGGACTGGGACTGGATTATCTATCCTCAAGGTTTGTATGATCAAATCATGCGCGTGAAACAAGATTACCCAAATTACAAGAAAATCTACATCACAGAGAATGGTCTCGGATACAAAGATGAGTTTGTGGATGGGACAGTCTACGATGATGGGCGGATTGATTATGTTAAGAAACATATGGAAGTGATTTCAGATGCAATCTCTGATGGAGCCAATGTCAAAGGCTACTTTATCTGGTCGTTGATGGATGTCTTTTCTTGGTCAAACGGTTATGAAAAACGCTACGGTCTCTTTTATGTAGACTTTGAAACTCAAGAACGTTATCCTAAGAAATCAGCTCACTGGTACAAGAAACTAGCTGAGACACAACTTATTGAATAAAATTTAACAAAAATTCCCCGCCAAAAGGCAGGGGAATTTTTATGGTTTTGATAAAAGAATGGTTGTTTGTTTCGACAGCTCTTCAAATGTTTCCTGACTCAGTTTGGCATCTGAAACGATGGTATCAATCTCTGAGATATTGTAGAACGTGTAAAAATCAAACTTATTAAACTTACTGTGGTCTGCCAGTAAGTATTTTTTATTGGCATTGTTCAAGGCGATTCGTTGTACCTCGCCCTCTTCTTCACTGAAAGTAGCAATTGCCTTATCCTTAATACCATTACAGCTTACAAAAGCTTTAGAAAACTGAAGATTGGCTAAATCCTGCAGGGTAAGTGTCCCTACAAAAGCACCAGTGATGGAGCGATAGTTTCCACCAATCAAGATCAAATCTGTTAGTTTTCGTTCGTTTAGGATGAGAAAAACGGGAAGACTGTTTGTTACAACACGAATGTTATCGATAGGGAGTTCACGAGCAAAACATTCTAAGGTTGTTCCTGGCCCGATAAAAATAGTTTCACCTTCGTCAATCAAATGACCAGCAAAACGACTGATTTCTTGTTTTTCAGCAATCTGCAAGCCTTGTTTTTCGACGTTTGAGCGTTCGTTGTTTAAGAGAGAACCTGTACGAAGTTTTTCAGCGCCACCATGCACACGAACCAGCAAATCCTTATCTGCCAATTCTTGTAAGTAGCGACGAGCTGTCATATCTGACACATCAAGACTCTCCATAATCTCTTTTACAGTAATAGTGCCTTTTGTGTTTACTGCTTCTAGAATACTATCTAGTTTTTCTTGCTTTAGCATCCTTATCACCTCGATTTCTACTATTATTATCTTACCATAAAACGCTCAATCAATCAAATAGAAAAAAACAAAATAAAACAAAAACAAAAATATCATGGTTGTTTTAAACAAACCATGATATTTTGAATGATTGGTCAAATTAGTCTAAACCGTAGTTGTAATCCTCGTCTTGCATGGCTTCAACTTCACCAAGGAGGTAACCATTTCCGACTTGAGAGAAGAAGTCGTGGTTAGAAGTTCCTGTTGAAATACCGTTCATAACGATAGGATTGACATCATCAGCTGAATCTGGGAAGAGTGGATCTTGTCCTAGGTTCATAAGAGCCTTATTGGCATTGTAACGAAGGAAGGTTTTAACTTCCTCAGTCCAGCCAACACCGTCATAGAGGCTTTCTGTATAGCCCTCTTCGTTTTCGTAGAGCGTGTAGAGCAGGTCGTACATCCATTCTTTGAGTTTTTCTTGCTCTTCTTCAGGTAATTCATTGAAACCAAGTTGGAATTTGTAACCAATATAAGTTCCATGAACAGACTCATCACGGATGATCAGTTTGATGATTTCCGCAACGTTGGCCAGTTTGTTGTTACCAAGATAGTAGAGCGGTGTAAAGAAACCAGAGTAGAAGAGGAAGGTTTCAAGGAAAACGCTGGCAACTTTCTTTTCTAGTGGGCTACCATTGAGGTAGATTTCATTGATAATTTCCGCTTTTCTTTGTAGGTAAGGGTTGGTGTTGGTCCATTCAAAGATTTCTTCAATTTCAGCCTTAGTATTCAAGGTTGAAAAGATAGAAGAATAAGATTTTGCGTGGACAGATTCCATAAACTGGATGTTGTTGAAAACAGCTTCCTCATGCGGTGTACGGATGTCCGAGCGAAGTGCTTGAACCCCTGTTTCAGATTGCATGGTATCCAAAAGGGTCAAACCACCAAAGACTTTTCCAACCAAGTCTTTTTCTTTGTTTGATAGTTTTCTCCAGTCGTCTAGGTCATTTGACAAGGGGATACGCGTATCGAGCCAAAATTGCTCCGTTAGCTTTTCCCAAGTTGATTTGTCGATGACATCTTCGATGGCATTCCAGTTAATGGCTTTGTAGTAAGTTTCCATTTGAAATCTCTTTCTGTGTTTAATATTGCGAGCTCACAATTATTTCTATTTTATCATAATTCTAGAGGAGTATCGCACAAAAAGTCGGAAGCCCGACTTTTTGTTATTTCATAGTATAGATGCTTATTCCAGTCTAACATGGTGATTGAATCACTAGTCTGAGAAAATGTGGTTGCCTCAGATAAAAACTAAATCACACAGCTTTCACATTGGTTAGCACCGACCTCTCCACCGTCGTCTGTAAAGGTACGGACATAGTAGATAGACTTGATACCCTTGTTAAAGGCATAGTTACGAAGGATTGACAAGTCACGTGTGGTTTGTTTGTTTTCTTTCTTCCATTCGTAAAGACCTTTTGGAATATCACTACGCATGAAGAGGGTGAGTGAAAGTCCTTGGTCCACGTGCTCTGTTGCAGCAGCGTAAACATCAATCACCTTACGCATATCCATATCGTAAGCAGAAGTGTAGTAAGGGATAGTATCTGTTGACAAACCTGCAGCAGGATAATAGATTTTACCGATTTTCTTCTCTTGGCGTTCTTCAATACGTTGCGTAATCGGGTGGATAGAAGCAGAAACATCGTTGATGTAGCTGATAGAACCATTTGGCGCTACAGCAAGGCGGTTTTGGTGATAAAGTCCATCTGCTTGAACCTTTTCGCGAAGTTCAGCCCAGTCAGTAGCGCTTGGAATAAAGACATCTTTAAAGAGTTCTTTAACACGGTCTGATTTTGGAACAAACTCGCCTGTCACATACTTGTCAAAGTAGCTACCATTAGCATAGTCTGATTTTTCAAAGTTGTGGAAGGTGATACCACGTTCGCGGGCGATATTGTTTGATTCCACCAAGGTCCAGTAGTTCATAAGCATAAAGTAAATGCTTGTAAATTCAACTGACTCAGGAGATCCGTACTCAATCAGTTGTTGGGCAAGGTAACTATGAAGCCCCATGGCACCAAGACCAAAGGTGTGAGCCAAACTGTTTCCGTGGTCGATAGTAGGGACAGCTACGATGTGTGAACTATCTGTAACGAAAGTAAGGGCACGAACCATAGCGCGAATAGAACGACCAAAGTCAGGTGAAGT
Organism: Streptococcus oralis ATCC 49296; assembly: GCF_000185265.1. Classification (GTDB taxonomy): domain Bacteria; phylum Bacillota; class Bacilli; order Lactobacillales; family Streptococcaceae; genus Streptococcus; species Streptococcus oralis_BC. Next base: position 1,425,956 of record NZ_GL622183.1, read on the forward strand.
CATCATGTTGACCACGTTGGTTGATCCAAGGTTACATGAAACGTCTGTTCCCATTTGAAGGAATTCTTGAGCATCGTTAATCAAGCTTGGTTCTTGAACTTGAAGAATCTCAGAACACAAGTTACTCATGATAATCTTACCATCAACCGGGTTTGCACGGTTAGCTGTATCAATGTTGACGACATAAGGGTAACCAGATTCTTGTTGCAATTTAGAGATTTCAGTTTCCAAATCACGCGCCTTGATTTTTGTCTTGCGGATATTTGGATTTGCGACTAATTCATCGTATTTTTCAGTGATGTCGATGTAGTTGAATGGCACACCATACTCAAGTTCTACAGAGTACGGGCTGAAGAGGTACATTTCTTCATTTTTACGAGCCAATTCGTAGAACTTATCGGGTACTACAACACCGAGTGAAAGAGTCTTAACACGAACTTTTTCATCGGCATTTTCTTTCTTAGTGGAAAGGAAAGCGATGATATCTGGGTGAAAGACATTGAGGTAGACAACCCCAGCACCTTGACGCTGACCCAATTGGTTAGAGTAAGAGAAACTGTCTTCGAAGAGTTTCATAACTGGTACGACACCAGAAGCTGCTCCTTCATAACCTTTGATAGGTGCACCCGCTTCGCGAAGGTTGCTGAGGGTAATTCCCACACCACCACCGATACGAGAAAGCTGGAGGGCAGAGTTGATGGAACGTCCGATAGAGTTCATGTCATCCGTTACTTGAATCAAGAAGCAAGATACCAACTCCCCACGGCGAGCACGACCTGCGTTCAAAAAGGAAGGAGTAGCTGGTTGATAGCGTTGGTGGATGATTTCATTGGCAATATCAGTCGCAATCGCTTCATCCCCGTCAGCAAAGTAAAGTGCATTAAAGAAGACACGGTCTTCCATGCTTTCAAGATAGTATTCCCCATCGTTAGTCTTCAAGGCATACTGGTTGTAAAACTTATAGGCAGCCATGAATGATTTGAATTGGAAGTTTTGGTCCTTGATAAATTGATGCAATTCTTCCAAAAACTCTGGACGGTATTTCTTGAGAAATGCAGTTTCGATATAGTTGTGTTCAATGAGGTAGTTGATTTTATCAGTAATTGAATCAAAAACCATGGTATTTGGAACCACATTTTCTTTAAAGAAGGCATCCAAGGCTTCCTTATCTTTATGAAGCATGATTTGTCCATTGACAGGACGGTTGATTTCGTTATTGAGACGGAAGTAAGTTACGTCCTCAAGATGTTTTAATCCCATAAAATTTCCTTTATCTAATTACAAAAGAAAGGCCTCTAAGTTAGCCCTAGAAGCAATCTCTTCTGGATGATGTACTAAGATTATGCTAATTGTTTCAGTTTTCCTGGTTGGAAGCCTGAAAAGACTTCAGTTGGTGTTTGGATAACAGGAGCTGCGCTGAAACCGAGCTCTTTAACTTGATCGATGTACTCTGGTTGCTCGTCGAGATTGATCTCACGATAAGCGACATTGTTGCTGTCCAAGAAACGCTTGGTCATCTTACATTGGACACAGTTGTTTTTAGAATAAACGGTTACCATTTTCGTAACTCCTCTTTCAAAATAGATTACTTTCTTAGTATATCAGAAAAAAAAACTTTGTCAAACTTTTTAAACTAAATCTTGTGCTAAAAAGTTACAGTTTTAAAAACAAAGCACAAGATATAGTGTTTTGTCAGAGTGTAAAATTGGGTTTTCATTGAACTATCAAAGTTTATCAAAACAAAAAAACTATATACTGTATATTGGTAAGATAAATAGAAGATTTTCAGCAAGTTATCTGAAAGGAAATATAAGAAAGTCCATAAAACACTTGAAAAATAATCTAGAAGGTGATATAATACAGTCTTGTAAGGGTTATCACATATAATCCAAAAAAGAAATAACTAAAGGAGAGTCAAACTATGGCTTCTAAAGATTTCCACGTAGTGGCAGAAACAGGTATTCACGCACGTCCAGCAACATTGTTGGTTCAAACAGCTAGCAAATTTGCTTCAGATATCACTCTTGAATACAAAGGTAAATCAGTAAACCTTAAATCTATCATGGGTGTTATGAGTCTTGGTGTTGGCCAAGGTGCTGACGTTACAATTTCAGCTGAAGGTGCAGATGCTGACGACGCAATCGCTGCTATCACTGAAACTATGGAAAAAGAAGGATTGGCATAAGGAAAATGACAGAAATGCTTAAAGGAATCGCAGCATCTGACGGTGTTGCAGTTGCAAAAGCATATCTACTCGTTCAACCGGATTTGTCATTTGAGACTATTACAGTCGAAGATACAAACGCAGAAGAAGCTCGCCTTGATGCCGCTCTACAAGCATCACAAGACGAGCTTTCTGTTATTCGCGAGAAAGCAGTAGGTACGCTCGGTGAAGAAGCAGCTCAAGTTTTTGACGCTCACTTAATGGTTCTTGCTGACCCTGAAATGATCAGCCAAATCAAGGAAACAATCCGTGCGAAGAAAGTGAATGCAGAAGCAGGTCTGAAAGAAGTAACAGACATGTTTATCACTATCTTTGAAGGCATGGAAGACAACCCATACATGCAAGAACGTGCAGCGGATATCCGCGACGTGACAAAACGTGTATTGGCAAACCTCCTTGGTAAAAAATTGCCAAACCCAGCTTCTATCAATGAAGAAGTAATCGTGATTGCGCATGACTTGACTCCTTCAGATACAGCTCAATTGGACAAAAACTTTGTAAAAGCTTTTGTAACCAACATTGGTGGACGTACAAGCCACTCAGCTATCATGGCGCGTACGCTTGAAATTGCAGCAGTATTGGGTACAAACAATATCACTGAAATCGTTAAAGATGGTGACATTCTTGCCGTTAACGGTATCACAGGTGAAGTTATTATCAACCCAACTGATGAGCAAGCAGCAGAATTCAAGGCTGCTGGTGAAGCTTATGCGAAACAAAAAGCTGAATGGGCTCTCCTGAAAGATGCTAAAACAGTAACAGCTGATGGCAAACACTTTGAATTGGCTGCCAACATCGGTACTCCAAAAGACGTTGAAGGTGTCAATGACAACGGTGCTGAAGCTGTTGGTCTTTACCGTACAGAGTTCTTGTACATGGATTCTCAAGACTTCCCAACAGAAGACGAGCAGTACGAAGCTTACAAGGCTGTACTTGAAGGAATGAACGGTAAACCTGTTGTCGTTCGTACAATGGATATCGGTGGAGATAAGGAGCTTCCTTACTTCGATATGCCTCACGAAATGAACCCATTCCTTGGATTCCGTGCCCTTCGTATCTCTATTTCTGAGACTGGAGATGCTATGTTCCGCACACAAATCCGTGCCCTTCTTCGTGCGTCTGTTCACGGTCAATTGCGTATCATGTTCCCAATGGTTGCGCTCTTGAAAGAATTCCGTGCAGCGAAAGCAGTCTTTGACGAAGAAAAAGCAAACCTTCTTGCTGAAGGTGTTGCAGTTGCGGATAATATCCAAGTTGGTATCATGATCGAAATCCCAGCAGCAGCAATGCTTGCAGACCAATTTGCCAAAGAAGTTGACTTCTTCTCAATTGGTACAAACGACTTGATCCAATACACAATGGCAGCAGACCGTATGAACGAACAAGTTTCATACCTTTACCAACCATACAACCCATCAATCCTTCGTTTGATTAACAACGTTATCAAAGCAGCTCACGCTGAAGGTAAATGGGCTGGTATGTGTGGTGAGATGGCTGGTGACCAACAGGCTGTTCCACTTCTTGTCGGAATGGGCTTGGATGAGTTCTCTATGTCAGCAACATCAGTACTTCGTACACGTAGCTTGATGAAGAAACTCGATACAGCTAAGATGGAAGAGTACGCAAACCGTGCCCTTACAGAATGCTCAACAATGGAAGAAGTTCTTGAACTTCAAAAAGAATACGTTAATTTTGATTAATCGAAAAGTCCTTGCAACTCAGTTGCAGGGATTTTTTTAAAGAATTTTCAAGCTAATTTTTCTTATATAAAGTCCAATCTTGAGAAAGTTGTGGTCAGAACAAAAAAATACTTAACTGGTTCATAAAATTCTTGACAAGTTGCAAATTTAGGAGTAAACTATTAACCAGTTAATTAATAGAGAGGAGTTTCTGCAATTTAGAAATGAATTGCAAATAGAAATATTAAAAAAGAAAGAGAGTTTCGATGAAAATTAATAAAAAATACCTTGCTGGTTCTGCGGCAGCTTTAATTTTAAGTGTCTGTTCTTATGAATTGGGACTGTATCAAGCTAGAACGGTCAAGGAAAATAACCGTGTTTCCTATATAGATGGAAAACAGGCTGCGCAAAAAACAGACAATTTGACACCTGATGAAGTCAGTAAAAAAGAAGGTATTAATGCCGAGCAAATCGTCATCAAGATAACAGACCAAGGCTATGTCACTTCACATGGTGACCACTATCATTATTACAATGGCAAGGTTCCTTATGATGCCATCATCAGTGAAGAGTTGCTGATGAAGGATCCAAACTACCAGCTCAAGGACGAGGATATTGTCAGTGAAATCAAGGGCGGTTATGTTATCAAGGTAGATGGAAAATACTATGTTTACCTTAAGGACACTGCACATGCGGATAATGTCCGTACGAAAGAAGAAATCAATCGGCAAAAACAAGAACATAGTCAGCATCGTGAAAGAGGGACTTCAGCAAACGATGGTGCGGTAGCCTTGGCACGTTCACAGGGACGCTACACCACAGATGATGGTTACATCTTTAATGCATCCGATATCATTGAAGATACTGGTGATGCTTATATCGTTCCTCATGGCGACCATTACCATTACATTCCCAAGAGCGAGTTATCAGCCAGCGAATTGGCTGCAGCAGAAGCCTTTCTATCTGGTAGAAGTGGCCAATCAAATACGCCTACTTATCGCCGTACCAATAGCAACAGTGCTAGCAGCGATGTAGATAGATGGACTCCATCCTATAATAATCAAGGCAACAGCTATACGAACACGAACACAGCTAACAACAGTAGCGACGATAACCAAGCAAGTCAGAGTGATGAGGATATTGATAGCCTTCTGAAACAACTTTACGCCTTGCCGCTCAGCCAACGACACGTAGAATCTGATGGTCTTGTCTTCGACCCAGCACAGATTACAAGTCGAACAGCTAGAGGAGTTGCTGTGCCTCATGGGAACCATTACCATTTCATCCCTTATTCACAGATGTCTGAATTGGAAGAACGAATCGCTCGTATTATTCCTCTACAGTACAGTTCGAACCATAGGGTGCCGGATTCAAGACCAGAACAACCAAGTCCACAACCGACTCCGGAACCTAGTCCAAGCCCGCAACCTGCACCAAATCCTCAACCAGCTCCAAGAAATCCAATTGACGAAAAATTGGTTAAACAGGTGATTCGAAAAGTAGCTGATGGCTATGTATTTGAGGAGAATGGAATCTCACGTTATATTCCTGCCAAGAAGCTTTCAGCAGAAACTGCTGCGGCCATTGATAGTAAACTAGACAAGCAAGAAAGTTTGTCTCATAAACTCGGATCTAAGAAAACCAACCTCCCATCTGGTGATCAAGGATTTTACAATAAGGCTTATGATTTACTAGCAAGAGTTCATCAGGACTTACTTGATAATAAAGGGCGCCAAGCTGAATTTGATGCTTTGGATAAACTGTTGGAACGTCTCAATGATACCTCAAGTGATAAAGTTAAGTTGGTGGATGATATCTTGGCCTTTCTAGCACCGATTCGTCATCCAGAACGTTTAGGAAAACCAAATGCTCAAATTGCTTATACTGATGATGAGATTCAAGTAGCCAAGTTGGCAGGCAAGTATACAACAGAAGATGGCTATATCTTCGATCCTCGTGATATCACCAGTGATGAGGGGGATGCCTATATAACTCCACATATAACCCATAGCCATTGGATTAAAAAAGATAGTTTGTCTGAAGCCGAAAGAGCGGCAGCCCAGGCTTATGCTAAAGAGAAAGGTTTGACTCCTCCTTCAACAGACCATCAGAATCCAGGAAATACGGAGGCTAAAGGAGCAGAAGCTATCTACAACCGCGTGAAAGCAGCTAAGAAGGTGCCGCTTGATCGTATGCCTTACAATCTCCAACATACCGTGGAAGTTAAAAACGGTAGTTTAATCATTCCTCATTATGATCATTACCATAACATCAAATTTGAGTGGTTTGACGAAGGTCTTTATGAGGCACCTAAGGGGTATAGTCTAGAAGATCTCTTTGCGACTGTCAAGTACTATGTCGAACATCCAAACGAACGTCCGCATTCAGATAGTGGTTGGGGGAATGCAAGTGACCATGTTCAAAGAAACCAAAATGGTCAAGCTGATACCAATCAAACGGAAAAACCATCAGAGGAGAAACCTCGGACAGACAAACCTGAGGAAGAAAAGCCACGCGAAGAGAAGCCTCAAAGTGAGAAACCAGAATCTCCAAAACCAACTGAGGAGCCAGAAGAAGAATCACCAGAGGAACCAGAAGAACCTCAGGTTGAAACTGAAAAGGTTGAAGAAAAACTGAGAGAGGCTGAAGAGCTACTTGCAAAGATCCAAGATCCCATTATCAAGTCCAATGCCAAAGAAACTCTCACTGGCTTAAAAAATAACCTGCTATTTGGTGCTCAGGATAACAATACCATTATGGCTGATGCTGAAAAGTTGTTGGCTTTATTAAAGGAGAGCAAGTAAAGGTAGAAGCATTTTCTAGATCCTAAAAACAGGATAGGAGATCTAGAAAAGATAAAATCGAAAATGAGAATAGAATGTAAGTTCTAATTCTCATTTTTTTCATGAAAATATGCAAAATATCTTGACATATAGTGTAAATAAAGATAAACTATTTACTAGTTAATTAAATGGTTAAATACTAGTTAAGGAGTAATGATGAAAAAAAGAACAATTCTACTATTAATGGCAAGTCTGTTGATTCTTGTCTTAGGAGCATGTAGCCAAAAAGAAAAACAAGAAGCAAAAGGGATGAAGATTGTCACAAGTTTTTACCCAATCTATGCCATGGTCAAAGAGGTATCAGGGGACTTGAATGATGTACGGATGATTCAGTCAAGTAGTGGGATTCACTCCTTTGAACCGTCAGCAAATGACATTGCTGCTATTTATGACGCGGATGTCTTTGTCTACCATTCTCATACGCTCGAATCTTGGGCTGGAAGTCTAGATCCTAACTTGAAAAACTCAAAAGTTAAGGTTTTAGAAGCTTCTGAAGGAATGACCTTGGAGCGTGTTCCAGGTTTAGAAGATGTAGAAGCTGGTGACGGTATTGATGAAAAAACACTCTACGACCCTCACACTTGGTTAGATCCAGAAAAAGCTGGCGAAGAAGCTCAGATTATCGCTGACAAACTTTCGGAGATTGATAGTGCTAATAAGGAAACGTATCAAAAGAATGCTAAAAACTTTATCGCTAAAGCCCAAGAATTGACTAAGAAGTACCAGCCTATTTTTGAAAAAGCGAGTCAAAAGACCTTTGTTACACAACACACAGCCTTTTCTTATCTCGCTAAACGCTTTGGTTTGAAACAACTTGGTATAGCAGGGATTTCCCCTGAACAAGAGCCAAGTCCGAGACAACTAACAGAAATTCAAGAATTCGTTAAGACCTATAAGGTTAAAACCATCTTTACTGAGAGCAATGCTTCTTCTAAAGTCGCTGAAACCTTGGTCAAATCAACAGGAGTTAGCCTAAAGACACTCAATCCTTTAGAAGCAGATCCTGAAAATGACAAAACTTACTTAGAAAATCTAGAAGAAAACATGAATGTTCTTGCAGAAGAATTAAAATGAGGAAATTATGAAAATCAATAAAAAATATCTAGCAGGTTCTGCGGCAGCTTTAATTTTAAGTGTTTGTTCTTACGAGTTGGGACTGTATCAAGCTAGAACAGTCAAGGAAAATAATCGTGTTTCCTATATAGATGGAAAACAACCGAGTCAAAAGGCAGAGACTTTGACACCTGATGAAGTCAGTAAAAAAGAAGGTATAAATGCTGAGCAGATTGTCATCAAGATCACGGATCAAGGTTATGTGACTTCTCACGGAGACCATTATCATTACTATAATGGTAAGGTCCCTTATGATGCTATCATCAGTGAAGAGCTACTGATGAAAGATCCGAATTATCAGTTGAAAGATTCAGATATTGTCAATGAAATCAAGGGTGGTTATGTGATTAAGGTAGACGGGAAATACTATGTTTACCTGAAAGATACGGCTCATGCGGATAATATTCGAACAAAAGAAGAAATTACTCGTCAGAAACAAGAACATAGTAGTAATCACGGAGGAGGTTCTAACGATCAGGCAGTAGTTGTAGCCAGAGCTCAAGGACGCTATACAACAGATGATGGTTATATCTTTAATGCATCTGATATCATCGAAGATACGGGCGATGCTTATATCGTTCCTCATGGTAATCACTTCCACTATATTCCTAAGAGTGACTTGTCTGCCAGTGAATTAGCTGCTGCTCAAGCCTTCTTATCTGGTAAAGGTGGTCAAACAAGCTCAGTTGGGTATCGTCCGTCTACAAATTCTTCTAGTAGCTCATCAGATGCATCGAATAGTAGTTCATACGGACAAACAAATTATAGTAAAGTTGAGACAAATATTAGAGGATGGGCTCCAAGTGTTAGCTCACAAGTGGATAATAGTTATCAAGAAAGTCCAAGTGAAGATGTATCTAGTCTCTTGAAACAACTTTATGCCTTGCCACTTAGTCAACGACACGTGGAATCAGATGGACTAGTCTTTGATCCAGCGCAGATTACAAGAAAAACTGCGAATGGTGTTGCAGTGCCACACGGAGATCATTATCACTTCATCCCTTATTCTCAAATGTCTGACTTAGAGCAGAAGATTGCGAGAATGATTTCTGTAAAAGGACAAAATAACGGAAACAACAGGCCAGTAAATACTCAAAAGCCAACAAACAGTACAGTTGAGCATACATTTTTAGGAAATTCAATTAAGGCTTATGGTAAAGGTCTGGATGGCAAACCATACGATACTAGTGATGGATATGTATTCAGTAAAGATTCTATCTATTCAGTTGATAAATCAGGCATTATAGCAAGACATGGAAATCATTTCCATTATGTGGGATTTGGAGAGTTAGAACAGTTCGAATTAGATGAAGTTAGCAAATGGATGAAGGAAAAAGGCCAACCTAATGAGAGTGTTATTCCTTCAGAGAATATGGATAACAAAGAAAAACCAAAATTTGATTCAAAAAAAGTGACTGGTAAAGTGACTAAAGATGGTAAAGTAGGCTATGTTCTTAAAGAAAACGGAAAAGAATACTTCTACTCTCGAGATGAACTTGATCTTACTCAAATTGCTTTTTCTGAACAAGAACTCATGCTTAAGGATCGAGATCATTATCGTTATGATATAGTAGACACAGGGATCAAACCAAGATTAGCTGTAGATGTCTCAAGTTTGCCGATGCATGCAGCGAATACTACCTATGATACTGGAAGTTCATTCATTATTCCACACATTGATCATATTCATGTTGTGCCTTACTCATGGTTAGAGCCTGATCAAATTGCGACTATTAAATATGTCATGCAACACCCTGAGGTTCGTCCTGAAGTTTGGTCTAAGCCGGGTCACGAGGATTCAGGTTCCGTTATTGCTAATGTGACTCCTCTTGAAAAACGCGCTGGAATGCAGAATTGGCAAATTATCCATTCTGCTGAAGAAGTTCAGAAAGCTCTAGCAGAAGGTCGATTTGCAACTCCAGATGGTTATATTTTTGATCCGAAAGATGTATTGGCAAAAGAAACTTTTGTATGGGAAGACAAATCATTTAGTATTCCAAGAGCTGGAGGTGGTTCATTGAGAAGTATCACTAAATCCGACTTATCAGAAGTAGAATGGAAACAAGCGCAGGACTTAATAGCCAAAAGAATGAAAGAAAAGGAATCTAAAACTGAAACGTCTACACATCCTAATGAAGAATTAAAACCTGATTCAAACAATACTGAAAATAGTGATAAGAATAAGACTACTGTAGATAAAACTGAGGAGCAACCGAAGAAAAATATAGGGGAGAATGAGACTGGTACAACCAACGAAATTCCTTCAAAAAATAAAGAAATTTCCAAAGAAGAAAATGATGATGATTTACCAGATTATGGGTTAGATAAAGTAACTTTAAATGAACATATAGAAAAGTTAGCGAAAATTGCCCAAATTGATCCTAAGTTTCTAATCTTTCAACCAGAAGGGGTTCAGTTTTACAATAAAAACGGTGAATTAGTGATGTATGACATTAAGACACTAAAACAAATAAAACCTTAAAAGATTTTTATTTGTTATAATCTATTCGAAAGGATATTGTTCTATTTTTGATAGAATAATGTCCTTTTCTTTGTTAAAAAAGCTGGGGGTTACTGTCTTAAAAAAATGAATCAAAGAGTCCTAAAACAGTGATTTTATTTTTGACGATTAAAATCTTGACTTATTAAATAAAAAAAGATAAACTATTTACTAGTTAATTAAATGGTTAAATACTAGTTAAGGAGTTATGGTGAAAAAGAGAACGATTTTAGTATTGATGACCAGTGCATTGGTTCTAGTATTAGCTGCTTGTGGTCAAAAGGAAAGTCAGACAGGTAAAGGGATAAAAATTGTGACCAGTTTCTATCCTATCTACGCTATGGTTAAGGAAGTATAATGAGGAGATGATGAAAATGAAGAAGAAATACCTTGCTGCAGGATCGGCTCTTGTCCTTTCCCTAAGCCTATGCATCTATGCATTGAACCAACACCAGGTGAAAGGAAACAAAGATAATAACCGTGTGTCTTACGTTGATGGGAAGCAAGACACTCAAAAAACAGAGACCCAGACGCCAGACCAAGTTAGCAAAAAAGAAGACATTCAGGCTGAACAAATTGTTGTGAAAATTACCGATCAAGGTTATGTGACTTCACATGGTGATCACTTCCATTATTACAATGGTAAAGTTCCTTTTGATGCGATTTTCAGCGAAGAACTGTTGATGAAAGATGCCAATTATCAACTGAAAGACGCTGATATTGTCAATGAAATCAAAGGTGGCTACATTATCAAGGTGGATGGTAAGTATTATGTCTACCTTAAAGATGCGGCTCATGCTGATAATATTCGTACGAAGGACGAAATTGAGCGCCAAAAACAAGGTCATACTCATGATGCACCAACTTCTAATAGTGCAGTGGCGCTTGCTCAATCTCAAGGTCGCTATACAACTGATGATGGCTACATCTTTAATCCTTCTGATATTATAGAGGATACTGGAGATGCTTATATCGTACCTCACGGTGGACATTACCACTACATTCCAAAGAGTTCCTTGTCTGCTAGCGAATTAGCTGCTGCCCAAGCCTACCTCTCTGGAACTAGAACTCAGCAGAGTGTGACTAACTATCGTCCTAGTCCAAACGAAACTGGTCAAACTACCAACCAAAGTCAACAGGCTGAAACACCAAGTAATCAAGCTGAGAGTCTTCAGAGTCTATTGCAACAGCTCTATGCTCTTCCAAGTAGTCAACGTTATGCTGAATCAGATGGCTTGATTTTTGACCCTGCTAAGATTTCAAGTAGAACGCCGAGTGGTGTGGCGATTCCTCACGGAAATCACTATCATTTCATCCCATATACAAAACTTTCTGCCTTGGAAGAAAAGATTGCGCGTATGATTCCTTTATCTAGCGACGGTGGGAAGCCAACACCTTTGGAAAATCCAAGCAAACCAACAGAACATCCAGCTCAACCAGATCATCATCATGACCAAGACGGTGACCATGGAAGTCAGGATACCAACCATGAAGACCATGACCATGATGGAGAGGAGCATGACCACCATCACGGCGAAGAACATGATCATGGTTTTGCAGCTGACCGTGTTATTAGTGAAGATGAGCAAGGGTTTGTAGTTTCTCATGGAGATCACGCTCATTATTTCTTTAAGAAGGACTTGACTGCAGCCCAAATCAAAGCTGCCCAAGATCACTTGAAAGAAAATCATCAGCCGCAGCACGTTCAACCACTTGCAAAGACTGTGGAAAGTTTCTCGAGAGATGCGAGCGATGAAGAAAAAATCAAGTATATCTCACAGACCTACGGAGTACCGCTCGAAGCAATTCGCATTTCAAATGGATTCTTTGTCTTTGGAAATCCGGATCAAGCCTATGATCCAACCCATATCCATCCCTATGCTGTTCGAAAAGAACATGTTCGTATTCCTCTCCAAACTGGAAATCCAGAACTGGATTTCCTAAATGAACTTTATACGACTGCCCTACGTGATGGGGTATCTCCTTATAGTTTACAGGTAGAAAGTGGTAGTTTTGTGATTCCTCACGGAGACCACAATCACTACATCAAGGTTCAAACTAAGGGCTATGAAGTAGCTTTGAAAAATAAGATTCCGGCCCTACAATCGACCTATCAACCTGGAGCATTTGATGAACAAACGGTTCTATCTAAAGTGGATCAACTGTTAGCAGATAGCAGAAGTCTCTACAAAGACCAGCCAATCATGCAGAGACGGCTTGAACTTGCTTTGGGGCAGTTCACCGAAAATATGAAAAAACTGGCAACAAACTCAACTGCTGGATACCTAGCAGCCTTGGATCTCTTTGATAAACAGTATATCCATGTGGATCAAAGTGTGGCACCGGTTGAAACTTCACCTTTAGATAAGAAGTACCAAGCCCTTGTAGATAAGATCAATACATTGGATACGGACACTTATGGCTTGCCTAAGAAAGATCTTTTGGTACATTTGCAGGAAGCAAAACTAGCACAGGATGAGACAGAGTTGGCTGCCATTGAAGCGAAACTTCAGGCCTTGCAAGATTTCCGAGATCGGACAGGAGTCACAACAGTAGAGTACATCAAGTACTTCTACGAACATGTGTCTGATGGTCGTTTGAGAGAAGAACTTCGGAACCGTGTTGCCAAGTTGACATGGGAACTTTACCAGTCACAATCTTTCCTCAAAGCAACCGACTTGAACAAGTTATTCCCAACTATTTACCAAACTAAGCTAGAAGTAGAAGAAGCTCTCAAAGAAGAACCTGTTTCTACAAAAGCTGGTAAGACTATTCTAGATACGGAAAAAGTAGATAGTCAAACTGCTAAGGCCGCCATCTATGAATTCCTAAAAGAGCTCTACGGTGATTTTATGCCAGAAGAACGGGTTAGCCATGTTAAGAAGGAAGAAGTGGAAGCTCTCCTAACTAAAGCTGCCCAACTCCTAGCACGTGTCAAAGAAGATGGTGTCAAACAATCCCTAGCTGAAGAAGCAGCTAATATCAAAGCGGCTACTGAAAAGGAAAATGCAGACCTTGACGAAGCTAAAACACAACTTGAGGATCTCTTGAATCGTATTGCAGCGACTATCCAACGAGAGAAAAAAGAAGCAGAACAAGATCCACAAACGGTGATTATCTACCAAAAACTCTATAATGTCTTGCTCTCTCTTCACAAGTATTTAGAGGATAACAAAGGATCCGATGCTGACTTTGAACGTGTTGATGCCCTATTTGATCAACTTGCAGCCAAAAGCAGTGATAAAGAAGGTCTCCTCACTCTAGCTAAAGAGATTATTAGCTTGAACCAGGAACTCCGTTCAAAAGCAAGTGAAACTGATAGCCAATCTAAGTCTGAGAAAGAAAGTAAAACAGCTGCTTCTCAACCAACAGAAAAGCAAGTGCAAAGTGAGTCTGAGCCAAGTGCTCAACCGAACGAATAAAAAGAAAGGCGAAGTAGCTGAGCTACCTCGTCTTTTTTAGTCTTTATAAGATACAATGCCAATGATGGTATCCACCGCACGCTCCATAGTCTGAAGGCTGACGTATTCAAAGCGTCCATGCATGTTTTCACCACCTGCAAAGATATTTGGAGTTGGGATTCCCATAAAGGAAATCTTAGACCCATCAGTCCCACCGCGAATTGGTTCGATAATAGGCGTAATCCCTAGATCTTCCATAACAGCTTTAGCAATAGTAATAGGTGTCATGTCTTTCTCGATGACTTCCTTCATATTGTAGTACTGGTCTGTCAGAGTTAGGGTCACGCGATTATTCCCAAGCTCTTGATTCATCTTGTCAGCAATAGACTGCATAGCTGCTTTACGTGCTTCAAAGGCATCCTTTTCAAAATCGCGAATGATGTAGCTTGCACGCGCCTCCTCGACACTACCTGACACATCCATAAGATGATAGAAACCTTGGTAACCATCTGTCAGTTCAGGTCGGTCATTCTCTGAAAGTTGATTATGAAAATCAATTGCTAGCTGAAGGGCATTGACCATCTGACCTTTAGCAGTACCAGGGTGAACATTGCGTCCTTGGAAATGGAGTTCAGCGGCAGCTGCTGAGAAAGTCTCGTACTGAAGTTCTCCTAGCGGACCACCATCAACAGTATAGGCAAAGTCAACGTCAAAGTCAGCTGCATCAAATTTATTGGCACCAACGCCAATTTCTTCATCGGGGCCAAAACCAACACGGATTTCACAGTGTTTGATTTCGGGATGAGCAGTCAGATATTCAATAGCAGTCATAATTTCAGCAATCCCTGACTTGTCATCAGCCCCCAGCAAGGTCGTGCCATCAGTTGTGATAAGCGTTTGGCCTGGATATTTCTCAAGGCTCTTGAAATCAGCAGGATCGAGTTTAAATCCAGAATCACCCAAGTCGATAACTCCACCATCGTAATTTTCGATGACTTGCGGATTAACTCCTTCAGAATTAAAATCAGCGGTATCCATGTGGGAGATGAAGCCAATCTTGCGTGTCAAGTTTGGATCGTTAGCTGGTAAGGTACCAATCGCAAAACCATTTGGAAGGTAGTAGACGTTTTGCAGACCGACACGTTTCATTTCAGGAATAAGAACATTGGTCGCAAAATCAACCTGGCTTTGCGTACTTGGAGTAGTAGTAGAGTGTTCATCAGAACGCGTATTGACCTTAACGTAGGTCAAGAAACGATCTAAAAGGTTCGGATAAGTCATAAAAACTCCTTTAACAATCATAAAATAGAATGCAAATTTCGGAAAAAACCTTATTCTGAAAATTTCATGAATTTTGAAAAAATATAATAATTCAAATTCAATAGACTTTTAAATGAAATCTTGGATATTTTAGATTAAAATATATGCATCGATATTTTATGAGATTTTTTTATTCTTTTTTCATTTTACCATAGAATAGTTTGAAAGACAAAGAAGAATCATACCCTTTTATTAATTAACATAATATAAAATTAATCATATTAATTGACACTGCGTGAACTTTATTGTACAATTATCTTGTAAATGTCCTAGATTGATATAGTAACAATATTAGTACATTCTAGTTAAGGAGAATAAAATGAACATTCGCTTCGATTTTAAGAAAGTTCAAATTATTGCGCGCCGTTTAGTTACACTGTTAGCTATTCTGTTTTTGTGTGCTCCGATAAGTCTGTTAAATGCAGATTCTACTACAGAACCTCAGACAACTCTTCATAAAACGATTACTCCGATATCAGGACAGGATGACAAGTATGAGTTGTCATTGGATATCACTTCTAAACTGGGAACGGAGACCCAAACGGATCCCTTGGATGTTGTTTTAGTAGCAGACCTCTCAGGAAGTATGCAGAATCAGGATGTCCAATCTTTTGATGGACGGACGATCAGTAGGATTGACGCATTGAAAAATACTCTAAGAGGAACAAATGGTCGTAAGGGCTTAATTGATACCATTCTATCCAATTCCAATAACCGCTTATCTATGGTAGGATTTGGTGGGAAAATTGACAATAAAAAGGTTGATCAGTATTGGGATGGAAATAAATGGAGACTATTTAGACCATACTGGCCCTATGAACGGATGACAAAATACTATGATGGTGTTTCACCATGGGATGATGCTAACACGATTTTAGGATGGAGTAACAATGCTCGTGCTGCTAAAACAGCGGTATACAACATGAGTATTGCAGGAGGTAATTCCATTGGTACTGAGTCAGGGATTGGTACTGGGACCAATATTGGGGCTGGATTAACCTTGGCCAACCAGTTAATGGGAAGTGCAAGATCTAATGCTAAGAAAGTCGTTATTTTGCTTTCAGATGGCTTTGCGAATATGGTCTACGATGCCAATGGTTACACTATATATAACTACAATAACGAAGATCCTAATATCGAAACAGCTCCCCAGTGGTTTTGGGATAGATTAAATAATAATCTAAATAGTCTATCATATAGCTTGGCTCCAACACTTGATGGTTTCTATTCGATTAAATTTCGTTATTCAAACAATGTCGACAGTATTACCAGTCTGCAATATTATATGAGGCAACATAATGCCTCCATTCCAAATGAAATATTCTCTGCAAATGATGAAGACCAGTTACGGGACAGTTTTAAAGATATCACTGATAAGATTCTGCCACTGGGAATCCACCATGTGTCCATCAAGGATGTTCTTTCTAAGTATGTCCAGCTATTACCGAACGGATCGTCAGAGTTTCGTGTAGTGAAAGAAAAGGATGGTAGCAGTGAAATATTAACTGAAAATCAAGTAACTTTTGATACCAAAACAACCTCAGAAGGATTAGTGGAAGTTACGGCAAAATTTTCTCCGAATTATTCCTTAGAAGATGGAGCTAGATATGTTCTAAAATTCACTGTTACATCTAGTCAAGAAGCCCTGGATGCCATTGCTGGTGATAAAAAACTAGAGGCTGGTGATGCTGAGGGTTCTGATGTCAATAAACTCTACTCCAATAAAGGTGCTAGTGTCACCTATTCCTATGGAATAGGTGACTCTCAAACCAAGACCAAAGAATACTCTGACAACCCAACATTTAAGCCTTCAGATCCATTAACGGTACCAGTGGAAGTTGAATGGCAAGGTGTGACGGGTGCGAGAACTGTTATTACAGCTGATCAACCGAGTAATGTTGAACTGAAACTGGTTCAAAAGAACAAGAACGGAGGTTCTGATAATCAAGACTATCGAAAGACAAATGTGAATGTTAGTAAAAACGTATCTAATGAAACGAGGAACTTTGAAAAAGTTGCCAAAGGATATCAATACGATTTAATTGCACCCGATGTCCCAGCCTTTACCAAAGAAATAAAAAATGTTGGTACAGAATCTAACCCATCCTTTAAGGTAATCTATAAACAATTGCCAAGTCTGACGATTAAGAAAGTGTTGGAAGCTGAAAATAACTTGAACAAGGAGTTTAGGATTAAGGTAAAACTAACCTCTCCTGATTCTAAGCCATTGAATGGAACTTTCGGAGAGATAACTGTTGTGAATGGTGAAGCGGAGATCCGTGTCGAAAAACGAAAGCGTTGGAGAGGCATTCTAAGCTATCTTCCTCGAGGAACCCATTACAAGGTTGAAGAAGAAGCGGCATCAACGAATGGTTACCACGTTACATATGAGAATCAAGAGGGTGATCTGAATAAAGACGAAACAAGCACTGTCACGAATCACAAGCTTCCAAGTTTATCCGTTACAAAAAAGGTTACGGGTGTATTTGCCAACCTATTAAAATCCTTCAAGATTACCATTAACATCAGGGATGCTCAGAATAGTCCATTGAATGGAACCTATACTGCAACGGTGAATAATAAAAGAACCCCTCTGCAATTTACGAATGGTCGAGCGTCTATTGATCTAAACAAAGATCAAACCATAAAAATTGATGGACTTCCACTTGATAGTCACTATACCGTAGAAGAGGAAACAAACTCTTCTCGTGGATATCAGGTATCTTATGAAAATCAAGAAGGCAAACTGGATGGGGATAAGTCCGCGACAGTCACGAATAATAAGAACAGTGTACCTGAAACCGGAGTTGACTTCCTCAGCAGTACACTCATGTTAGGAATAATCCTTCCTCTAGGAGGAATCTTCTTTACAATCCTACTCGGATATCTAGTGGTACATAGGAGAAAATAATGCTACTAAAAAAGAAACATAAGAAAACGGTAACACAAGTCAATCGGGATAAGTCTCCGCCGAGTGTATGGGGAGATATCCTCTACTTAGTCAGTAAGTTTCTGATGGTTGGGTTTGTACTGGCCACTCTTTACTTTTTTGTCTTTGGACTATTGAGATATAATGACGATGGCATGAAACCAGCCTTAAAAGATGGCGACTTGGTTGTCTACTATAGGTTGGATAAACGTTATTCGATTGGTGATCTGCTCGTCTATAGTTATAAGGGCAAGGAAAGAGTGGCGCGTGTCATAGCAACCGAAGGAAGTACGATCGATATAAACGAAAATGGTCTCATCATCAACGGTTCTCCTCAACAAGAGCAGGATATCTACAAAGACACGCTGCTCTATAAGGAAGGGGCTAGCTTCCCGATGAAAGTCCCAGCAGGACAACTCTTTGTCCTCGGAGACAATCGGACAACGGCTGTAGATAGTCGTGCTTTTGGAACCATTCCGATACAGGATACCCATGGCAAGGTGGTAACAGTCCTAAGGCGACGGGGCTTTTGATGATAATTTATGAAAAAGAAATTTAAAAATAAAAGGAATAATCATGAAAAAAACATTTTTGAAAAAATTAGTTACTGCAAGCATTGCAGCTGTAACCGCCTTGTCGGTCTTTAGAGGAGTGCCAACATTTGCGGATGAAAACTCTGATGCAACCGCAATGTCCAATGGAGAAACAAATGCACAAGTATCCATTAACAAGGTGTTGAATATTGCAGAAGGAATCACTACACCACTAGCTAACTTTACCTTTACTTTCACTCCGAAAAACGGTAATTCGAATAACGGAGTACCATATGAAACAATCAATGCTTCAAACGGTCAAATAGCAGATAAAACAATTAATTATTCTGAAAGAGATGTTTTGCAACCAAATCAAACTAGTATTAAGAAAGAAACTGGAAATATTTTTGCAAACGTGACTTACACACACGCTGGAGAATATGTCTATACTGTAGCTGAAAAACAAAATGACGGTTGGAGAGCAATTCAAAGAGGTGATGATGCAATTGACTCAATGACATATGATAATCGTAGCTATGAAATGCATGTTATTGTAAAAAATAAATCAACGAGTGGTGTCTATATCTCATCTGTGTACTTTAAACAAGAAACAACAGGGGCCACAGCTAAAGTGAAACCATCTGAAAAAGGGCCTACTTACAAATATGATTTGTTCACAAATATCTATCGTAAAAATGCTGGTAAGATAACAGATCCAAATCACCCCCATCCTAATAATCCGCACCTTGCGAAGTTTAATCCTAAAGTTGACTCATTAGTAATTAAAAAAGTTGTTTCAGGAGGAACTGCAGATAAATCGAAAGATTTCACTTTCAAGCTTACTTTCAAAAAAGCATCTACTGAAGATAGAACATCTATTGTAGGAAAAATCGGTAATGTTTCTAAAACTTTCGAATACGGAAAAGAAACAATAATTACACTACACCATGATCAATCCTTAGTATTTGATACAATCCCAGCAGGTACTCGTTATAAATTGGTTGAAACAGGATCTCAGGGCTATACAGCTTCAGCTGCTTATTGGGAAAATGGAGTATCTAAAACTCAAGCAGGCAGAATTTCAGCTGATTTGACTCAAGATAGTATTTTAGTTGGCGAAAAACGAAATGAAAACACAATCACCAATAGCGTTCAAGACGTTACCCCTACTGGTCTCTTGATTGACAACCTTCCTTTCATCTTGATGATTGGTCTTGGTTTGGCTGGATTTGTTGTTTTGTCTAAAAAACGCAGACAAGCTTAAACAAGTGGTTTGACTTATGAAAATCAAGCGTGAGAAACCAAAAAGGAGTTTGTCTAGGCGTCTGGTCCTTGCTGTAGATGCATTGATGAATCATATCTTGCTCCTCTTGGCAGCCTTAGTCTTTCTCTTTGGTTTCTACGCTCTTTGGGATGCCAATCAGGTTTATTCTCAGGCTTCATCAAGTGAGTATGAGGCCTATAGACCAGTGAGTACTACTGAGAAGGATGAGCTTGCTAGTTTTTCTGGCTTTCACAAGCTACAGCAAGTCAACCCAGAGGTTCTCGGTTGGATCAATGTCTATGGCACCAATATCGACTATCCCTTAGTTCAAGCCAAAGACAATGAAAAGTACCTGAACAAGGACTCCAAGGGAGAATTTGCAGCTACAGGAGCTATTTTCCTTGAGGCTCGAAATGAATCCAAGTTCGGAGACTTTAATACCATCATCTACGGACACCATGTAGAAAATGGGGTTATGTTTGGAGATGTAGCAAAGTTTTCTGATAAGGAATTCTTTGACCAGCATCGCTACGGCAGTATTTACTATAATGGCGTTGAAAAAGGTCTTGAGATCTTTGAGATGCTCGAGGTGGACGCCTATGACTTTAACATCTACGATCCAGGTATTAATGGAGATGATCGGCGCCAAGAATATATCGATCACTTACTCTCGGTTGCCATTCACAAACGAGACATTACACTGGGGCCAAATGACCATATCATCCTTCTCAGTACCTGTTTCCTAGACGTAACAAATGGGAGACATATCGTAGTTGCCAAGATTACGGATACGGTTCCAAAGAACACCTTCCATACGAAAAAATCAAAACCATTCCCTTACAGTGTCTTTGATGATTCGTCGCTCGGACGATTTCTCTCATCGATTCCTTTGTGGATATGGTACATCATCTTGTTTATCTTGCTCTTGCTATTGATCTTCTTGCTCATCATCCTCTACTTGATCTTGCGTCGTAGAAGAGAAGCAAAGGAAGAAGGAGCAGATACCATTACTGACTAAACTACCAATAAAAGAGAAAGGGACAGCCTCTCTTGCTCTTTTATTTTCAAGGCTAGAAAGGAGAAAGAAGGAAATATGAAAACAAGTACGAGTCGCAAAGTTATAAAGGTCATTCTATCCCTCTTTCTAGTTTTTTTCTGTCTTTTTACAGCTGATAGAGTCCTTGCGAGTGACTACGATCATTATAATCCCATTGAAAAGGATGCCAGCAGTACGGGCTTTGAAACCTTGCAGCACCTCAACAAGGATGTTTGTGGTTGGATTAGCCTTGATGGGACCAAGGTAGACTATCCCCTCTTGCAGAGTCAGGACAATGTCAAATACCTTGACCGCAATGCTTTTGGCGATTATACTGTGTCAGGGTCTATTTTTCTAGACTATCGTTTTAACCCCAACTTTACCGACTTTAACACCATCATTTATGGTCACTCCATGGCTTCTGGAGCTATGTTTGGTGAGATACAAAAGTTTGCTAACCAAGAGTTTTTCGAAAATCACCGTTATGGCTCTATCTACTACAATGGTCGAGAACGTGGTCTTGAGATTTTTGGGATTTTAGAAGTGGACGCCTATGACACGGAGATTTACCGAACCTTGAGTTCCAATGACGAGGAACATCAGGCATACTATCAGTATTTGCTAAGTAAAGCCAAGTACAAGCGGGATGTCTCCTTGACTTCAACGGATAAGATTGTTTTATTAAGCACCTGTTTCCTTAACATTACCAACGGACGACATATCCTATTAGCTAAAATAACGGATGCACCAGTAAAAGCTGCACAGGATAAAAGTGGAGAAGCAGTAGGGACACGCTATTTTGACCAAGGAATTCCAACGCATTGGATTTATATCCTTGCCTTTCTTCTCCTGATTATCGTTATTTTACTCCTTGTTGTTATCATCCTAATCATGAGACGAGATAAAAAGACTAAAGAACAAAAGAAATAGTAGACGTCGGAAGCGTTTACTATTTTTTTCTTTCATGATAGAATAGATAGTGAAAATAATATCATAAGGATGATAACATGAAAAAAGCAATATTAATGATGACCTTTGGATCTCCAGAGGAGATTAGTTTTGAAGGAGTAGCAGAATTTTTTACAAACATTCGTCGTGGAGTTAGACCCCAAGACCACGAGATCCAGACTCTCTATGACAACTATGTCCTTATCGGCGGGACACCCTTGCAGCGGATTACACGTGAGGAGGTTGATTTAGTCAAGGAACATTTAGGCGAGGAGTACGGTATCTACTTTGCCAACAAATTTTCTCGTCCCTTTATTCCAGACGTGATCAAGCAGATGGAAACTGATGGTGTTGAAGAATGTATCTGTTTGATTTTGGAACCTCATTATTCTTTTTACTCAGTCATGGGGTATGAAAAGTTTCTGGAAAGCCAGCAGATCCGATTTTTAGTCATTAAGGACTGGTATCAACAGCAGCCTTTGCTGGACTTCTGGACAGATGAGATTAGAAAAATTTTACGAAATGAGGTGGGGGAAGAATCGTTCAAGGTAATCTTTTCAGCACACAGTGTTCCCATTTTTGCCTTAGACTATGGAGATCCTTATATCGATCAGATTTTCGATAATAGCAAGCTAATTGCTGAACAACTCGGCCTAACAGCCGACCAGTATACCAATACTTGGCAGAGCGAAAGCGATATTGGAATCCCTTGGATCAAGCCAGATGTTTTAGAATATTTACGAGAACAAAAGCAACATCCCGAGCATTATATTTTTGTCCCGATTAGTTTTATCAGTGAGCACATCGAAGTCCTGTTTGACAACGATGTAGAATGTTATGAGTTGTGTCAAGAATTAGATGTCACCTACCATCGCCCACCTATGCCCAATACGGATATCCGTTTAATTGACGCATTAGTTGCTACTGTAAGAGCGAATGAAGACAAAGAATTTAAAGCTTTTCTCCCAGAAGAAGAAACTTTTGATGAGTTAGCTCCTTCGGCAACTACCAAAGACATCATGAAAGAGACAGACGACCTTCAGATGCCAGAATTTGTCAAAAAACTCATTGAGAAAAAAGGCCGTGAAAATGTGAAGATGCCTTACTTAATTAAGAAAATGCTCGAAAAGGCTGGGAAGTTACCAAAAGAGTAAAGAAAAAAGGATTTAGCTTAAAGCTAGATCCTTTATCTGTTTTATTTTTTCTCAAGAAGAGCTTTGATTTCTTGAAGAACTTCAAGTTCAGTTGGAGCAGCAGGTGCTTCCTCAACCACTTCCTCTTTCTTACGAAGGTTTTGAGCTTTTTCAATACCTTTGATAACGAAGAAGAGAACTGTACCCACAACAAGGAAGTTGATAACAGCGCTTAAGAATTTACCATATGTAACGCCATTCCATGCAAGCTCAGCGATGTTTTGTACTTTCGCAGCTTCCAAAGCTGGGTTCAATAGAAGTGGAGTGATGATATCGTTAACAAATGAAGTAACGATAGCACCAAATGCAGAGGCAATGATCACACCGACAGCAAGGTCAACGACATTACCACGAAGCAAGAATTCTTTAAGATCCTTTAACATTTTCATAAATTCCTTTCCTAATTTTCTAATTTATTATATCCTAAATTGTGACAAAAAGCAACTTGAACGCTCAAAGTGGTCAGTTGTTCCCTTTAAAAATATAGATTTTACTGAAAATATAGTTTAAAATGATGATCAAAATTTGTGCTAGGATAGTTTCAATCGTATTAACCCTATCTATATTAAATTCGACAAACTGGCCAATAAGATCAGGAAAGGTTGTAACAAAGATATAAGTTAATAGGATGTCGAGACCAAGTGTTGAGAGACGAGCTAAGAAAAACTTAGCCAGGCGGGTTGGCCAATTCCTTCTCTCTTGTTTAAAGACAATTGTATCATTTGTGAGAAAGGCAAAGAGAATCCCGATAATATTAGCGAGGGCAGTTGCGAGGATTTCCTGGTGGCTGATATGGTAAATAAGTAAACGCGATACAATAGAAATCAAAGTCGTAGCACCACCGAAAAATAGGTAGGAGAGAATCTCGTTATCAAAGAAAGCTCTTATTAGTTTTTTCATGATTTTAGTATAGCATAAAGTCATATATTGTGCTATACTGGTAAGGTTGATTCAATCAACCCTTGGTGCTTAGCTTCTTTCACCAAGCATATTTTACGCGGGAAACCGCTAAAGGAGAAAACATGAAAAAATTAACTGTTCGTGACATGGCAGACATCGCTATCGTTGCTGCGATCTATGTAGTTTTGACTATTACGCCACCAATCAATGTTCTTAGTTTTGGGGCGTATCAGTTCCGTATTTCAGAAATGCTGAATTTCTTGGCATTTTACAACCCTAAATACATTTTCGGTGTGACAATTGGATGTATGATTGCTAATTTATTTAGTAGTTTTGGCCTAATAGATGTCTTTGTTGGTGGAGGTTCTACCCTAGTTTTCCTTAGTCTAGGTGTATGGCTCTTTGCAAAATACAGCAAAGATTACCTCTTTAACGGATTGATTCGAAAAGATCATTTCTTCTTTTCAATCCTCTTCTCCATTTCAATGATTACCATTGCAGCTGAACTCCATATCTTGACAGAAGCTCCCTTCTTCTTCACATGGTTCTCTACTGGAATTGGTGAGTTTGCATCGCTTATCGTGGGAGCGATTTTGATTGGTAAACTGGGACAGCGAATCGATTTAACAAAATAAGAAGTTTATAAGCTAGATTCTTGATAAATCTAGCTTTTTTCATTCTAGAAAATTAAAAGAGAGCGCTTGACAAGAACATAGAACTATAGTATACTTTTTAGGTAAGCTGATTTAGCTCAGTTGGCAGAGCGCATCCATGGTAAGGATGAGGTCGCCGGTTCAATCCCGGCAATTAGCATGATAGAAACAAAATGACCTTGGGAGACCAAGGTTTTTCTTATCTACCTGTATGAATGAATCCTAAGAGTTTTGACAGTTGACAAAAGTGACTCTATCTAGTAGAATAGTAGATGCGATGAGTCGATAGGTAGTCTTCGGACTACTATTGAGCATAAGGAGGTCATAACGCAGGAGCGGACCTTGATGAGTTGTGTGAACCTGCTCATCACATGAAGATGCCTCTTAGTCCCTGGTCAATGACTAGGGATTTTTAATTTTCAGAAAATATAACCCAAAAATGCTTTTCAATTTTTGGAAAAAGTAGTATAATACATCTATTATAGAAATTTTTAGAAAATTCCGAAAGAGGTTATTTATGGGATATACAGTTGCTGTAGTCGGCGCGACAGGTGCTGTCGGAGCTCAGATGATAAAAATGTTGGAAGAATCAACACTTCCAATTGATAAAATTCGTTACCTTGCTTCTGCACGTTCAGCAGGCAAAACTTTGAAATTTAAAGACCAAGATATTACGATTGAAGAAACAACTGAGACAGCTTTTGAGGGTGTTGATATTGCACTCTTCTCAGCAGGTGGTTCGACATCAGCTAAGTATGCACCATACGCAGTGAAAGCTGGAGCGGTAGTAGTAGATAATACATCTTACTTCCGCCAAAATCCAGATGTACCATTGGTTGTCCCAGAGGTCAATGCGCATGCACTTGATGCCCACAACGGAATCATTGCCTGCCCTAACTGTTCAACAATCCAAATGATGGTGGCTCTTGAGCCTGTTCGTCAAAAATGGGGCTTGGACCGTATCATCGTTTCAACTTACCAAGCGGTTTCTGGTGCTGGTATGGGAGCGATTCTTGAAACACAACGTGAACTTCGTGAAGTCTTGAATGACGGTGTGAATCCACGTGATTTGCATGCGGAAATCTTGCCTTCAGGTGGTGACAAGAAACACTATCCTATCGCCTTTAACGCTCTTCCGCAAATCGATGTCTTTACTGACAATGATTACACTTACGAAGAGATGAAGATGACCAAGGAAACGAAGAAAATCATGGAAGATGATAGCATTGCAGTGTCTGCAACCTGTGTTCGTATTCCAGTCTTGTCAGCTCACTCTGAGTCAGTTTATATCGAAACAAAAGAAGTGGCCACAATCGAAGAAGTGAAAGCAGCTATCGCAGCCTTTCCAGGTGCTGTTCTTGAGGATGATGTAGCTCATCAAATCTATCCGCAAGCCATCAATGCAGTTGGTTCACGTGATACCTTTGTTGGTCGTATCCGTAAAGACTTGGATGCAGAAAAAGGAATCCACATGTGGGTTGTTTCAGATAACCTTCTTAAAGGTGCTGCCTGGAACTCAGTTCAGATTGCAGAAACGCTTCACGAACGTGGATTGGTTCGTCCAACAGCTGAGTTGAAATTTGAATTAAAATAGTCATATCGTTTAGGAGTTCAGATGAACTCCTTCTTTGAAATAGAGAGGTGTTTCTCATGTCTTATCAAGATTTAAAAGAGTGTAAAATCATCACGGCCTTTATTACCCCTTTCCATGAGGATGGCTCCATCAACTTTGATGCTATTCCAGCCTTGATTGAGCATTTATTGGCCCATCACACAGACGGCATTCTTCTAGCTGGAACGACTGCTGAGAGTCCGACCTTGACCCACGATGAAGAGTTGGAACTCTTTGCGGCTGTACAAAAGATTGTCAATGGACGTGTTCCTTTGATTGCAGGTGTAGGTACCAATGATACACGTGACTCGATCGAATTTGTCAAAGAAGTCGCAGACTTTGGTGGCTTCGCTGCTGGACTTGCTATCGTACCGTACTACAACAAACCTTCTCAAGAAGGGATGTACCAGCACTTTAAAGCTATTGCGGATGCATCAGATTTACCTATTATCATTTATAACATTCCAGGGCGTGTGGTTGTCGAATTGACTCCAGAAACCATGCTTCGTTTGGCTGACCATCCAAATATTATTGGTGTCAAAGAATGTACTAGCTTGGCTAATATGGCTTACTTGATTGAGCACAAGCCAGAAGAATTTTTGATTTATACTGGTGAGGATGGAGATGCCTTCCATGCTATGAATCTTGGTGCGGATGGGGTTATTTCTGTTGCCTCCCATACAAATGGAGATGAGATGCACGAGATGCTCACTGCCATTGCAGAAAGCGATATGAAGAAAGCAGCAGCTATTCAACGTAAATTCATCCCTAAAGTCAATGCCCTCTTCTCTTATCCAAGTCCTGCACCTGTTAAGGCAGTTTTGAACTACATGGGATTTGAAGCTGGTCCAACTCGCCTACCTCTTGTTCCAGCACCAGAAGAAGATGCTAAACGCATTATCAAGGTTGTTGTAGATGGCGACTACGAGGCAACTAAGGCAACTGTAACAGGTGTCCTTAGACCAGATTACTAATAAAGACAATAAAATCCATGACCGCAAGAGCGATCATGGATTTTTCTTATTTTCCTAAACAGAATTGGCTAAAGAGTTGGGTAATGAGTTCATCAGGAGCTGCATCACCTGTGATTTCTCCGAGAATTTCCCAAGTACGAGTCAAGTCAACTTGAAGCAAATCAACTGGCATCCCCAGTTCCAGACCTTCGTTAACAGCTTGTAGGCTTTCAACGGCCTTTTCAATCAAGGAAATGTGGCGGGCATTTGACAAGTAAGTGGCGTCTTGCTCAACCAAACCAGCATTCTCAAAGAAAAGGTTGTTGATTCTATCTTCAATCTTATCGATATTTTGATTTTTAAGAACTGAAATACGGATGACATCTTCAGGTAGTTCCGAAGTTTCAATCGCTTCAGGCAGGTCAGTTTTGTTAAGCAGAATGATTCGATTAGTATCCTGACTGATTTCTAAGAGTTGACGATCTTGGGCGGTCAGTGGATCGCTAGCGTTTAAGACAAGAAGTACCAAGTCAGCTTCCTTGAGGGCTTTTTTCGAACGTTCGACACCGATTTGTTCCACGATATCATCTGTATCCCGGATACCGGCTGTATCAATCAATTTGAGAGGAACCCCGTTGATGTTGACGTATTCTTCGATGACATCACGGGTGGTACCAGCGATGTCCGTTACAATAGCCTTGTCTTCACGAAGGAGATTGTTGAGAAGACTGGATTTCCCAACGTTGGGACGTCCGATGATGGCAGTGGAAATTCCTTCGCGAAGGATCTTACCACGACGAGCTGTTCTAAGGAGATTGGTTAGCAATTGCTCAAACTCCATAGTCTTCTCGCGGACAACAGCAGTAGTAGCTTCCTCAACATCGTCGTACTCAGGATAGTCGATATTGACCTCTACTTGGGCAAGCGTATTGAGGATTTCTTGGCGAGTATTATTGATAAGATCAGAAAGGGAACCATCTAGTTGTTTGACAGCAATGTTCATAGCCTTGTCAGTCTTGGCACGGATGATGTCCATCACTGCCTCAGCCTGTGTTAAGTCCACACGACCGTTTAGAAAGGCACGCTTGGTAAATTCACCAGGTTCGGCCAACCGAGCTCCTTCACGAATAGCTAGTTGGAGAATCTCATTGGTCACCGCAATCCCACCGTGAGTGTTAATCTCGATAATATCCTCACGAGTGAAGGTCTTTGGAGACTTCATAACTCCAACCATAACTTCGTCCATGACCTTCCCTGTCTGCGGGTCAATAATGTGACCGTAGTTGAGGGTATGGCTTGCAACCTTGCTCAAGTCTTTTCCTTTAAAAATCTTTTGCGCAATGGCAAAACTATCTGTTCCGCTCAAGCGGACAATACCAATGGCCCCTTCTCCAAGAGGAGTAGAGATAGCAGCAATGGTATCAAATTCACGTGTAATCATACTATTTCCTTTTGTATTTCTTTTCTTAGGATAGGTATCCAAGCATCTCTTCAAATTGTAACAAAATTAGACTATTTCTTCAATGGATGCTACTTGGAGATTGAAAAAGCCTAAGCAATACTGCTTAAGCTGGTTTATTTGGTGCGCATTTCTCCTTGTGGGAAGTAAGTCCCTTCTGGCATGTCGTTGATGATGACATGAACGGCTGATTGAGGGGCTCCAGTGTTACGGACAACAGCTTCCGTTACTTCCTTAGCAAGAGCTTTCTTTTGCTCGAGCGTGCGACCTTCAAATAAATCGATGCGTACAAATGGCATAATAGCTTCCTCCACTAGTTTTTGATTTCTTCTATTTTACCACATTTTGCCGTTTAAAGCTTCAGAAAATTATGATATACTAGAATGTAGCAAAAATTTAGAAATGGACGTGAAATAGAAGCATGGCACAGTTGTATTATCGTTATGGGACCATGAACTCTGGTAAGACGATTGAGATTCTCAAGGTGGCCTATAACTACGAGGAGCAAGGAAAGGGAGTTGTGATTATGACTTCGGCTCTGGATACGCGTGACGGTGTTGGCTATGTGTCGAGTCGAATCGGCATGAAACGCCCAGCCATTGCGATTGAGGAAACGACAGATATCTTTGGCTATATCCGAGACTTACCTGAAAAACCTTACTGTGTGTTGGTCGATGAGGCCCAGTTTCTCAAGCGTCACCATGTTTACGACCTAGCTCGTGTTGTGGACGAGCTAGACATACCTGTCATGGCTTTTGGTTTGAAGAATGACTTTCGCAATGAATTGTTCGAAGGTTCCAAATACCTCTTGCTCTTAGCAGACAAGATTGACGAAATCAAGACCATTTGTCAGTACTGTAAGAAAAAGGCGACTATGGTGTTGCGTACGCACGATGGTGTGCCAGTCTATGATGGTGAACAAATTCAAATCGGTGGCAATGAAACCTATATCTCAGTCTGCCGTAAACATTATTTTGCCCCTGAAATCAATAAGGAGAATGAGGAAAAATGAACATCTATGATCAACTACAAGCTGTAGAAGACCGATATGAAGAATTAGGAGAATTGCTCAGTGACCCTGATGTGGTATCTGATACCAAACGTTTCATGGAATTGTCCAAAGAAGAAGCTTCCACTCGTGACACAGTAACAGCCTACCGTGAGTACAAACAAGTCCTTCAAAACATCGTCGATGCTGAAGAAATGATTAAGGAATCAGGTGGAGATGCGGACTTGGAAGAAATGGCCAAGCAGGAGCTCAAAGATGCCAAGGCTGAAAAAGAAGAGTATGAAGAAAAATTGAAAATTTTGCTCCTGCCAAAGGATCCAAACGATGATAAGAACATCATCCTTGAAATCCGTGGAGCAGCTGGCGGAGATGAAGCAGCACTTTTTGCTGGGGATTTGCTAACCATGTACCAAAAGTATGCAGAAGCCCAAGGCTGGCGCTTTGAAGTCATGGAAGCCTCTATGAACGGTGTCGGTGGTTTCAAAGAAGTGGTTGCCATGGTTTCTGGTCAATCTGTATACTCTAAGCTTAAGTACGAATCAGGTGCCCACCGTGTGCAACGTGTCCCTGTGACAGAGAGCCAAGGGCGTGTACACACTTCAACTGCGACAGTTCTTGTTATGCCTGAAGTGGAAGAAGTTGAATACGATATTGATCCAAAAGATCTTCGTGTGGACATTTACCACGCATCTGGTGCTGGTGGTCAGAACGTCAATAAGGTTGCGACTGCCGTGCGTATCGTTCACTTGCCAACCAATATCAAGGTTGAGATGCAGGAAGAACGTACCCAGCAGAAAAACCGTGAGAAGGCTATGAAGATTATCCGTGCGCGTGTTGCTGACCACTTTGCACAAATTGCCCAGGATGAACAAGACGCTGAGCGTAAGTCGACAATCGGTACTGGTGACCGTTCAGAACGTATCCGTACTTACAATTTCCCACAAAACCGTGTCACAGACCACCGTATTGGATTGACCCTCCAAAAACTAGATACCATCTTGTCTGGTAAATTGGATGAAGTTGTGGATGCCTTGGTTCTTTATGACCAAACACAAAAATTAGAAGAATTAAACAAATAATGAAATTAGCTCAATTATTTTCAGATTTTGAAGAAGAGTTGATGAGACAAGGAGAGGAAGCAGAAAGCCTCTCTTTTGTCTACCGTAGCCTAAAAAATCTCTCTTTTACGGACTTTGTCTTTGCTCTTCAGCAGGAAGTGACAAAAGAGGAAGAAAATTTTGTAGAAGAAATTTACCAGCAGTTAGCGGCTCACAAACCAGCTCAGTATATCGTTGGTCACGCAGATTTCTTTGGAATGCAGTTAAAAGTGGATGAGCGGGTTTTGATTCCTCGTCCAGAAACAGAAGAGTTGGTGGAACTTATCCTAGCTGAAAATCCTGAGGAAAATCTTAAGGTCCTAGATATCGGGACTGGAAGTGGCGCCATAGCTCTTGGATTAGCTAAAAACAGACCAGATTGGTCAGTGACAGCAGCAGATATTTCCAAAGACGCTTTGCAGCTTGCATCAGAGAATGCTAGAAATCAAAATCTTAATATATTTTTTAAAAAATCTGATTGTTTTGCAGAAATTTCTGAAAAATATGATATAATTGTATCCAATCCACCCTATATCTCTCGTGAAGATGAGTCAGAGGTCGGTTTGAATGTTTTACATTCGGAGCCTCATCTAGCTCTCTTTGCAGATGAGGATGGCCTAGCTATTTATCGCAGAATTGCGGAAGATGCAAAAGACTATCTCACAGATGGTGGTAAGATTTACCTTGAAATTGGATACAAGCAAGGTCAAAGTGTTCCTGCGCTTTTTAGGAAATATCTTCCTGAAAAACGAATACGAACACTCAAGGACCAATTTGGTCAAGATAGGATGGTTGTAGTTGATGATGGACAGGATTAGACAAGAGTTGGAAAAGGGCGGAGCTGTTGTTTTGCCTACAGAGACAGTTTATGGTCTCTTTGCTAAGGCCTTAGACGAAAAAGCTGTTGACCATGTTTACCAACTCAAACGTCGTCCTAGAGAAAAGGCGCTCAATCTTAATGTCGCTTCTCTAGAGGACATCTTGCACTTTTCAAAGAATCAGCCAACTTATCTACAAAAGCTTGTAGAGGCCTTTTTACCGGGTCCCTTGACCATTATCCTCGAAGCCAATGACCGAGTTCCCTATTGGGTCAACTCTGGTATTGCAACTGTCGGATTTCGGATGCCGAGTCACCCCATTACACTTGATTTGATTCGAGAGACAGGACCCTTGATTGGGCCGTCTGCCAATATTTCAGGTCAGGCAAGTGGCGTGACCTTTGCTCAAATTCTAGAGGATTTTGACCAAGAGGTTCTGGGTCTGGAGGACGACGCTTTTCTAACTGGACAGGATTCGACTATTTTGGATTTGTCTGGAGACAAGGTGAAAATCTTACGCCAAGGGGCAATTAAGCGAGAAGACATTCTTGCTCAGTTGCCAGAGATTTCTTTTGAGGAGGAATGAGATGCTAAGAGATTTGCAAGAAACAGATGTGAAAGCTATATGTGAGATCAACCAAGAGGCTTTGGGCTATTCTTTTAGTCCAGAGAAAACAGCTAGTCAACTAACTAAACTATCTCAAGACGCACATCATTTCCTACTTGGTTATGAGGATGCAGTTAGTCATATCCTACTTGGATATGTCCATGCTGAAGTTTATGAATCCCTCTATTCCAAAGCAGGATTTAATATCTTAGGCTTAGCGGTTTCACCTCAAGCACAAGGACGAGGTATCGGTAAAAGCTTACTGCAAGGGTTGGATCAAGAAGCAAAAAGACGGGGTTATGGGTTTATCCGCTTAAACTCTGCTGATCATCGTCTGGGAGCTCATGCATTTTATGAAAAAGTTGGTTATACTTGTGATAAAGTGCAGAAACGGTTTATTCGCATCTTTTAGTTTATTTTCTTAAACTAAAGGACCAGTCACACTATAAAGGAGAAGACCTATGATTTTTGACAAAGACGATTTTAAAGCCTACGATGCTGATCTCTGGAATGCTATTGCCAAAGAAGAAGAACGCCAACAAAACAATATCGAGTTGATTGCTTCGGAAAACGTGGTTTCCAAGGCTGTTATGGCAGCTCAAGGGTCTATCTTGACAAACAAATATGCCGAGGGTTACCCAGGACGTCGTTATTATGGTGGAACTGATGTAGTAGACGTGGTAGAAACTCTAGCTATTGAACGTGCAAAAGAAATTTTCGGTGCTAAATTCGCCAATGTCCAACCTCACTCAGGAAGCCAAGCCAACTGTGCGGCTTACATGGCCTTGATTGAGCCTGGTGACACTGTAATGGGAATGGATTTGGCAGCAGGTGGGCACTTGACTCACGGAGCTCCAGTTAGCTTCTCTGGTCAAACCTACAACTTTGTTTCTTACAGTGTTGATCCTGAAACGGAACTCTTGGACTTTGATGCAATCTTGAAACAAGCCCAAGAAGTAAAACCAAAACTAATTGTAGCTGGTGCTTCAGCCTATTCTCAAATTATCGACTTCTCAAAATTCCGTGAAATTGCTGATGCTGTTGGGGCTAAGCTTATGGTCGATATGGCCCATATCGCTGGTTTGGTGGCAGCTGGTCTTCACCCAAGTCCAGTGCCATACGCTCATATCACTACAACAACGACCCACAAAACCCTTCGTGGACCGCGTGGTGGTTTGATTTTGACAAATGATGAGGACCTAGCTAAGAAAATCAACTCAGCTATTTTCCCTGGTATTCAGGGTGGTCCTTTGGAGCATGTTGTGGCTGCTAAGGCGGTTTCATTCAAAGAAGTTTTGGACCCAGCCTTCAAGGAATATGCTGCTAATGTCATCAAAAACTGCAAGGCTATGGTTGAAGTCTTCTTGCAAGACCCTAATTTCCGTATCATCTCAGGTGGTACTGAAAATCACCTCTTCCTTGTTGATGTAACCAAGGTTGTAGAAAACGGAAAAGTTGCTCAAAACTTGCTGGATGAAGTTAACATTACCCTAAATAAAAATTCAATCCCTTACGAAACTTTGTCACCATTCAAGACAAGTGGAATTCGTATCGGAGCAGCAGCCATCACTGCACGCGGATTTGGTGAAGAAGAAAGCCGTAAAGTGGCTGAACTCATCATTAAAACCCTTAAAAATGCAGAAAATGAAGCTGTCTTAGAAGAAGTGAGAAGTGAAGTCAAAGAGTTGACAGATGCCTTCCCACTATACGAGGACTAATACTTTTATGGACATTTATATTAAGAAAGCTATTATCCATCAGTTCAGCCCAGATGATACCGAGCTGTTCCTAGCGGATAAATTTCTCAATATCACTCCAAAAATCGAGGAATATCTGCGTAAAAAGATTGAACGTGTATATTCAGATGAAGCAAAGACTGGGATTTTCGAAGAAGAAAATCCCTTCTTCAATCACATCACAGATGATTTGTTGGAGACATCAGTAACACTGGCTAATCTCTGGAAAGAGGAGTTTAGCATTTCTGAAAATCTCAAGACCAATGACTTGGTTTTTGTTCAGTTTTCTAAAGAAGGTGTAGAGCATTTCGCTTTCTTGCGAATCGCCCTGCGGGAAACCTTGACCCACCTCGGTGGAGAAGTTGATAATCCAATCAAGCTAACTCAGAATAACCTTCCTGGATTTGGAACGGGGGCTGATGAGGCTTTGGTGGTCAATCTTCAAAGTCGCAAGTACCATCTCATCGAAAAACGCATCAAGTATAATGGGACTTTCTTGAATTATTTTTCAGAAAATCTCCTAGCTGTTGCTCCCAAGATTTCACCAAAGAAATCCATCAAGGAATTGGAAAAAACGGCTCAGAGAATTGCAGAGTCCTTTAACACAGATGATTTTCAATTCCAATCCAAGGTCAAATCAGCGATTTTCAACAATCTGGAAGAAAGCAATGAACTGTCACCTGAAAAATTGGCTAACGACCTTTTTGATAACAATCTGACAGCTCGTTTGAGCTTTATCGACCAGGTCAAGGAAGCTGTACCAGAACCAGTCCAGTTTGATGAAATTGATGCCAGTCGCCAATTAAAGAAATTTGAAAACCAAAAACTTTCCTTGTCAAATGGAATTGAGCTCATCGTTCCCAATAACGTCTATCAAGATGCGGAATCGGTCGAGTTTATCCAAAATGACAATGGCACCTATTCTATCTTAATCAAAAATATCGAGGATATTCAAAG
This sequence comes from Streptococcus oralis ATCC 49296, assembly GCF_000185265.1. GTDB lineage: Bacteria > Bacillota > Bacilli > Lactobacillales > Streptococcaceae > Streptococcus > Streptococcus oralis_BC. The sequence continues at coordinate 1,460,740 of NZ_GL622183.1, forward strand.
TAAATAATGTTTAAATTTATAAGAAGAGTGCTTGTGCTAGCAGTCTTCCTTTTCGCAGGATATAAAGCTTATCATATCCATCAGGATGTTAAACAAGTCATGACCTACCAACCCATGGTTAGAGAAATCTTGAGTGAAAGAGATACCCCAGCCAATGAAGAGTTGGTGCTCGCCATGATTTATACCGAAACGAAGGGAAAAGAGCGGGATGTTATGCAGTCTAGTGAGTCTGCTAGTGGCGCTACCAATACCATCAAAGACGATGCCTCTAGTATTCGCCAAGGGATTCAGACTTTAACAGATAATCTCTATTTGGCACAGAGCAAAGGAGTAGATGTCTGGACCGCTGTTCAAGCCTATAATTTTGGGCCTGCCTATATCGACTTTATCGCTCAGAATGGTAAGGAAAATACTTTGGCCCTAGCCAAGCGTTACTCCCGAGAAACGGTCGCTCCAATCCTAGGTAATACTACAGGGAAGACCTACACCTATATCAACCCTATTTCTATCTTTCACGGAGCCGAACTCTATGAAAATGGTGGAAATTATTACTACTCGAGACAGGTTCGCTTTAATCTCTATATCATGAAATTCTTTAATTTCTTCTAAACATCTGGTTTGACCAGGTGTTTTTTCACTATAAGTTTTCTTTAAGATTGTTTTATTAACCTAGAAAGGTAAAGGAGGGAATATCCCATGAGAAAGAAATTCTTTCTAACAAGTGCTGCAGTATTGTGGGCCGCAACAGCTATGACGAGCGTCTACGCAGCGACCGATGTTCAAAAAGTAATCGATGAAACCTATGTACAACCAGAATATGTTCTAGGTTCTTCTCTATCTGAAGACCAGAAAAATCAAACTCTTAGCAAACTTGGCTATGATGCATCAAAAGACACCAAAGATATCAAAACTATGACACCTGATATCTATTCGAAAATCATGAATGTGGCTAATGATGCTAGCCTACAGCTCTATTCATCAGCCAAGATTCAAAAGCTAGGTGACAAATCATCTCTAGAAGTCAAGATTGAAACACCTGAAAATATCACCAAGGTGACGCAGGATATGTACCGTAACGCAGCAGTGACGCTGGGAGTGGAGCATGCTAAAATCACAGTTGCAGCACCCATTCCAGTTACAGGAGAGAGCGCCCTAGCTGGGATTTACTACTCGTTAGAGGCCAATGGTGCCAAAGTACCGCAAGCTAATAAAGACCTAGCCCAAGAAGAGCTAAAAGCCCTGTCGGATATCAATGCTGAAAACAAGGACAAGTCAGGCTACGATGCCAATAAACTCAATGTGGCTTTGGCAGATATCAAGGCAGGAATCGCAAAGGCAAAAGAAGCCAAAGGAAATCTGACAGAAGAAGATGTCCGCAAAATCGTTGAAGACACGCTAAAAAACTACAAACTTGATCAGGTTATAACAGGAAACCAGGTCAATATCATCATCAATTTTGCACTTAATCTCTCAAAGAGTGACATTTTGAACAATGCTGATTTCACTAAAACCCTAAAAGACCTCAAGGATAGCATTGTTTCCCAAGCTGGAGATAGCTTTAAAAATATCAATCTCAACTTTGATGCCAATAAAGCGCTAGAAGACGGGGGCAACTTCTTTAGTTCTCTTTGGCAAGCCATTGTCAACTTCTTCAAGAGTTTTGGTGCTTAGGTCATTTCATGATATAATAGATGGTAACAGAAATGTTGCCGTCTTTTTTGTCGGCCGATAGAAAGTGAAAAATATGTTAAAGAAAAATGATATTGTAGAAGTTGAAATTATTGATTTGACCCATGAAGGGGCAGGGGTTGCTAAGGTAGATGGTTTAGTTTTCTTTGTAGAAAATGCTCTACCAACTGAGAAAATCCTCATGCGAGTCCTTAAGGTCAATAAAAAGATTGGCTTTGGGAAAGTTGAAGAATACCTTGTTCGGTCACCTCATCGTAACCAAGATCTTGACCTAGCTTATCTGCGATCAGGTATCGCTGATTTGGGGCATCTTGCCTATTCAGAGCAGCTTAAGTTCAAAACCAAGCAAGTCAAAGACAGTCTCTACAAGATTGCTGGTATTACAGATGTAGAGGTTGCTGAAACACTTGGTATGGAGAATCCTGTCAAGTATCGAAATAAGGCACAGGTGCCCGTTCGTCGAGTAAATGGTGTCTTGGAAACGGGTTTTTTCCGTAAGAATTCGCATGACCTTATGCCTCTTGAAGATTTCTTTATCCAGGATCCTGTCATTGACCAAGTTGTAGTAGTTCTTCGAGATTTGCTTCGTCGTTTTGATTTGAAACCTTATGACGAAAAGGAACAGTCTGGCTTGATTCGAAATCTTGTAGTGCGACGTGGGCACTATTCAGGACAAATCATGGTCATTTTAGTAACAACTCGTCCGAAAATTTTCCGAGTGGAGCAGTTGATTGACCAACTAATCAAGCAGTTCCCAGAGATTGTCTCTGTCATGCAAAATATCAACGATCAGAATACCAATGCGATTTTTGGTAAGGAGTGGCGCACTCTTTATGGTCAAGACTATATTACGGACCAGATGTTTGGAAATGACTTCCAAATCGCTGGTCCAGCCTTTTACCAGGTCAATACTCAAATGGCAGAAAAACTTTATCAAACAGCTATTGACTTTGCGGAGTTAAGAGAAGATGATGTGGTGATTGACGCTTATTCTGGGATTGGAACGATTGGATTATCCGTTGCCAAGCATGTCAAGGAAGTCTACGGTGTTGAAATGATTCCAGAAGCAGTAGAGAATAGCCAGAAGAACGCTGCATTAAACAATATTACAAATGCCCACTATGTCTGTGATACTGCTGAAAATGCCATGAAGAATTGGCTCAAGGAAGGTATTCAACCAACCGTTATCTTGGTCGACCCACCACGCAAGGGCTTGACCGAGAGCTTTATCAAAGCAAGCGCCCAAACAGGAGCAGACCGCATTGCCTATATCTCCTGCAATGTCGCAACCATGGCGCGTGATATCAAACTCTACCAAGAGTTGGGATATGAATTGAAGAAAGTCCAACCGATGGATTTGTTTCCTCAAACGCACCATGTCGAGTGTGTAAGCTTGTTAGTGAAACGTAGTTAATCCTCTCACTTTTTCATTTTAGGACGAGATGCTTCAAAACTCCACTGGAGCCTTGAACATATATAAAAATAAAGTTATTGTGTGACTGAAATAATCAGGCACTTGGATAGAATAGAATCGAAAGGACTATTTGATGAAAAAACAACTGCAAATAATGGAAAAGGAACGTTTGGGAGCCTTTATTGACGCTGTGTTAGCCATCGTTATGACTATCTTGGTTTTGGAGCTGGAAAAGCCAAAAACCTTTGATTTACAAGGACTATGGGAGCTTAGAACAAATTTTCTTGCCTACGGTATTTCTTTCTTTTGGCTGGGAGCTATGTGGGTCAATATCCATTCTTCTTCGCATCTCATTAAAAAAGTTAGCCAAAAAACAGTCTGGGCAACCATTATTATGCTCTTTTTCTCCTCCCTTTTTCCCTATACCACTCAGCTCATAGCGACCCATTTCGACAATGGTAGCATGCAAGCATTCTATGGGGTAATCGTTCTACTCATTAGCTTTTCAGTATTATGGTATTACCGTACCTTGGATGAAGTGAATGATATAGCTGAGATGCATGCGTTAAGACGAGGACGAAAACGTTGGATACAATGGGATATTGGTATTAAAATGTTAGGGCTTATCTTGTCTCTGACAATCTTCCCAGCAGGAGTAGGACTGTCAGTCCTAGTAACACTTTTGTTTATTGTTATCCCGAGACAATTTAAAGTCTAATCATTTAATCAACTCATCTGTTTTATTCGGGACTTAGTTGACTGCTTCCGATTCTGAAAGTTTTGAATTTGTATTGATAAGCATTGCATTCAATACTTTTCTATAGGAATTCACTGAAACAACAGTCAAGACATATGATGTGTGTGACTCTGCTCGTCCGATATGAGACAGTCGAAAAGTAGAAGGGGATGGTATTGGTATCAATCAATGAGGAACGAAGTAACAGCATGATTCGAAACATTTGCTTGTAATTTGCGGAGGAACATCAATATGGATGGAATAACAAAAGATTCTATAAAAACGGCTAAATTAATAAAACAATTATGGCCCCAATTGACCGATAAAGAAGCTTTTGATGAAGTAAAAAAATATACGAATGGCAAAAATACTGCAATCTTTACTGAAGTTGAAGGTGACACAATTGTAGGTCTAGCACTATGTTCACTCAGATTTGATTATGTTGAAGGTTGTAAATATAGTCCTGTTGGATTCTTAGAAGGGATTATTGTCGATGAGGAATATCGTTTAAAGAATATTGCTAAAAATCTCTGTACAAAATGTGAGGAATGGGCGAAAAATAAAGGATGTAAGGAATTTGCAAGTGACTGTACTTTAACGAATACGGATTCTATAAGATTTCATCTCAATATTGGATTTCAGGAGGCAAATAGAATTATTCACTTTAAGAAGAAACTATAATTTAGAAACGTGAATAAACTTGTTTAAATTTTATGTCTCTTTAGAAAGTGTGTTAACTTGAAAGAACAAATTTTTTTGATGGGTGGGAATCCCCCAATAACGAAATATAGCATTGTTGATAAAATTGTATTATCAAGCAAGATTGAAAGAATTGTTATTTTTACAGTTTTTCGAGATAATTGGCAACCCTATATGAAAAAGTACACGGAAGTTTTCCAAAGTCAATTTCCTAATCTAAACACTGATTACTTACTTTTGGACACTGAGCAGATTGATTTTGATAGCTATTTAGATGCTGATCTAATCATCATTGGTGGAGGAAATACGGAAAAATATATAGCTACTTATGTCAATCAGGAGTTCAAAAATTATATCGATCATATGCTTAATAAAGGGGCAAAAGTTATAGGGTTTTCTGCAGGAGCCCTATTATTAGGAGAAAAAGTCTATGTCTCACCTAATGATAATTCAGATCATCAGATAAAGATAAAAAATGGATTAGGACTCTTTAGTCAGTTTTTAATTAGTGTCCATTATGATTCCTGGAATGATAAAGCTAATAAGGATAGAGCAGAAGAACTTGTCAGTGTTCCCATAATTCCACTAAATGATCATTCCTGTCTTGTATTGGATAGACTTGGAAACATTATTGAGAAAATTGACTAGTTTTAATCATGCGAATCTGAATCTACGAAACTAAAGTATTGACGAAATGAATAGTGAAAAGCCTTGATTGTAAGGCTTTTTTGTGTTTTTATGATAGAATATAGGTAGTTATAATCGATAGCAACTAAGAAGCAGTAAAAATATTATTCATAAAATAATCAAGATTAGGGAGAAAAAAATGACAGAAATTGATAAAAGGAATTTAAAAAATTATCTTTGTTTTACATTTGGAATTACTTATATATCTTGGGGGCTTCTTGCCATATTTACACAATCTTATATTTTGGGATTAGAGACATTTATAGGAAGAATATTACATATAGTTGGTGCACTTGGACCAGCTATTGCAAGTGGCTTTTATTTAAAAAGTAATAATATAAAATTTAAACATTTTTTATTTAATAAGTTAGAAAATAGCAGTATTTATTTCATTTATCATATGTTAGCAATTTTGATACTATTTTCTGTATCTTCCTTAGAATTAAATGAAGTATCAATTTATCTGATGCCATTATTCTTTATACAACTAATTTTTTTTGGTGGCGGACATGAAGAATTAGGATGGAGAGGAATATTACAACCATTACTTGATAAAAAATATACATATTGGCAATCTAATTTGATTGTAGGATCAATTTGGGGAATATGGCATCTACCTTTATGGTTTATAGTTGGAGAAAGTCATCAAGGATTTCCTTTTATTTTATTTTTTATATATACATTATTTTTAAGTTTTGTTTTAGGGCTTCTTTATCGTCAAACGAAATCTGTGGGATACTGTCTATTATTTCATGCGTTCGCAAATTTGTTAAATCTTTATTTTGTGTTAAAAATTAATCTTATTTTTATTATCATTTTTATTGGTTATTTGATTTATACTATATTGGCTAGTAATAGAATTAGTAATGAAACAACATTTTAAAATTTAGATCAGGATATCCATTATTGAAAGTAACGTATGGTCATTTTAGATAATCAATGTTAGAGACTTTTCTATTTGATGAGGCATCACTGCTTGTTCAAACTGATTTAACAAGTATTTATCTAGTGAAAGTCCTACAGCAAGGAGTTTAAACATGAAATTCCATGAATTTGGTGATAAGAATTTGCCTCCTATTATACTGATACATGGTGGTGGCAGTTCTTGGTGGAATTATCTTCGTCAAGCACGAATCTTGTCAAAAGAATACCGTATTATTCTACCAACTTTGAATGGCCACGGCGAGGAATATCAACTTGATTATGTTTCTACTGAAGATTCTGCTTTGGAGATTCTAGACTATATCAAAGCAAACTGTGGTGGGAAATTGTTTGCAATCGGTGGTGTTTCACTTGGTGGTCAAATTGCAATGGAGCTTTTGTCTTTAGACAGTGAAATTGCTGAGAAGGCCATCATAGATGGAAGCCTCTGTATTCCTCAACCAAGGTTAGCTAAAATCAGCATCTTTCTAGTGTCTCTATTTGGTAAGTTGATGTTCAATAAATTCTCTTGTAAACTTCAGTTAAGCATGATGAACAAACTCTATCCTAAACTGGCTTATCCAGAGGAAATAAAAGCTTATTATTTAGAAGATTTGGCAAGGACGCCTGTCAAAACATTGGTGACCATTTACAAAACCTATATGGGGCGTTACAAGCTCAAGAACACGATTTCTGCAAGCAAGGCGCAGGTTCTTTATATTTATGGTGAAAAAGAATTGAACTGTGTGAAAGCATCAGCGAAATTATTTCATCAGCTACATTCAAATACAATTTTGTATGAAGCAAAGGGCTATAACCACGGCTATTTATCAGCTTACCTGTCTTATGAGTGGATTGATTTGGTAGTGCCATTTTTAAAGAGTGATTCATTAGAAATGTGTAACGAATCTGATATGCCATAAGAAGGAATACCATGCTAGGAGCAATTATTGGAGATATTGTAGGTTCAGTTTACGAATGGAACAATATCAAAACGAAGGATTTTCCATTATTTCGTGAGGATTGTTTTTTCACGGATGATACGGTAAGTCCGAACAGCTGAATGTGTGAGTTTGTTAGTGAAACGTTGCTAATCCTCAAAATAAAGAAACCCAAATTCCATTATTTAGAAATGAAAACCTAAACTGTTTTTAAAGAGGTAAAATATTGATAGAGAACAGACCTGAGCTTGAAAAAATCACATCCTTTGATGAGTTTAATAAATATTATTGGTATCGTGATGAACTTTCACAGATATGCAAGTCATTAGAACTTGAATATAGAGGTACAAAACAAGAACTCAATCATATCATTGAGCAGTACTTTAAGGGGAATTTGATTAAAAAATCATCAGTAAAAAGGAAAAAGAAACGAGTAGAAGTCGTTACCTTAGATACGCCCTTACTTGAATGTGGATTCTCCTTTAATGCAAGCTTTAGAGAATATTTCTCAACTTTAACAGATGTTTCGCCATTTAAATTTACTGCTGATATGGCTACAGCTTGGAGAAAAGTAAAAAGAGAAAATGATTTGAATTTTACAATCCAAGATATGCTAAAAGTTTATTATGGAAATTCAGATTATGCCAAGTATGACCATTCGGTTTGTCAATGGAACCAATTTTTAAAGGATTTCTGTGCAGACGAAAATAGTGGCAACTACTCGAATAAACTAAAAGTAGCTTCCATTCTTTGGAAAGAAGTTAGAAATTCAAGTAATGAAAAAATTTATTCAAAAAAACTTTTGACTGAATATGCTGATAAAATAGATGAGTATGACAAGTAGAAATGTCAGTCTAAACTAATAGTTTGTAAGGAGGAATACCATGCTAGGAGCAATAGTTGGAGATATTGTAGGTTCAGTTTACGAATGGAACAATATCAAAACGAAAGACTTTCCATTATTTCGTGAGAATTGTTTTTTCACTGATGATACGGTTATGACCTGTGCTGTTGCAGAAGCCATTATGAATGGCGGTCAGAAGGATGACTTTATTGACGCCATGAAAAAATATGGTAGGATGTATCCCGATGCAGGTTACGGTGCAAGATTTGGGAATTGGGTTGATGGCGACGATCGAGAACCTTATAATAGCTTTGGAAATGGCTCAGCAATGCGTGTTTCTCCATGTGCTTGGCTTATGGACTGCGGCTTTTGTGCAAGAACGGGTATGACACCATCAACTAGAAAGCTTGCACGACTTTCAGCAGAAGTCACCCATAATCATCCAGAAGGTATCAAAGGAGCCATGGCGACAACTGATGCTATCTTTCTGTGTCGTTATTACTTTGGAGGTTATTGCGGAGATTATGAGCAACCAATCAATGACAATCCTACAGAGTGCAAAAGACAGATCAAGGATTATATTGAGCAGGAATACGGCTACAATCTATCTCAAACTCTAGATGAAATTCGTCCTAACTATCGTTTCAATGAAACCTGTCAGGATACCGTACCCCAGGCCATTATAGCATTTCTAGAAAGTAGAGACTTCGAAGATGCTATAAGGAACGCCATTTCCCTTGGTGGGGATAGTGATACTCTTGCTGCCATCACAGGAAGTATCGCAGAGGCAGCCTATGGAATTCCTGATTGGATTAAGGAAAAGGCTTATTCCTACCTAGATGAGCCGTTAAAGGATGTCATTGAACGATGGGAGCTTTTCATAGCAGGAAAATGATGGTTTAGTTAAGTAGAAAGGTGTCACCTATGGAATTACTTGATGAGTATAAAAAAGAAAAAGTGATAGACGTTATCACAAATATTTTAACCGCTATTCACCTGAAAAAATACGAAGACATTATGAATTATGTCGACGAATCAGAGATTGACGATTTAAATGAATTTTTTGGTTATGTTGAAAAGACATTAGAATTAAATGATTTTGATACGATTGATGAGTATGGTGTGGAATGTCATTTCAATCCGCCTTATGAGTATTCTCAATTGGAGATTTATGATTATGATGACCAGACTGGGTTTGCTGTTGATTATGATTTGACTTCAAATTCTGAATTAGTAGATATGGTGTTGCAAGCAGAGTTTCTATATACCGATAATGGCTATACAGTAAGATTTCTTAATGTCGATCCTGGTTAGGAAAAGTTTAATAAGCAATATCCTTGATACACTATTTATACAGGCATTTAAGATTTTCTTGAATGTCTTTTTTGTATAAGAGTAAGATCAAAGCTTTTAAACTATCAAGTTTTCCTATCAATAGATCAATTGTCTTTAAATGCATTTTATGAATGAATCTAAATGGTTATAGAAAGTTATTTCTAGTATGTTCGTGCTATAATAGTTTTAGGCTTCATTTTTGGGAGAGGTAAATGAAAAAATATAAACATTTATTCTGGCTTTCTGGCTTGGTAATCTTATCAATTTCGCTGTTTTCATTGAATGCCTGTAGTTTGGGTGGCGAAACCATTCCCCAAAATAGAACAAAGGAACAGTACGAGTTTGAAAAAACGTTTGATTCCATGTTTAAATTTTTGGAACAAGAGCAGAAGGATTTTAATGGGCTGGAAGCTTATAAAAGTAGAGTCTATATAAAAAATGGTGACGAAGTCAAAAGATATGAAATTGACCTAGATATTACCAAGGCAGATGGTAAGGGTGACTATAGAATACAAATCGGAGAAAACAAAAAAACGGTTCCCGTTAGTTATTCTAATGGCAAGTTGCATTACGATTCGGAGATAGACCCTTTATTTGATGAAGAGATTCTTAACTTAGTTGTCAAAAGAGATGTTTTTGACTCCTTGAATGTAAAAAGAACGTTAAGAACCGGAACAACAGAGCTTAGTGAAATTATCTACCAGCCAGAAAATAACTCTGACCTCTTTCAGAAACTGAAAAGCAAATATGATCTACCAGAGGAAACAACGTGCCAAATTAGAATAGATTACTCAGATAAAACAAATTATGGGATTACAATACAGTTAACATCGAAAGAGATGTCTGTCAAAATTGGTTTAACTATTATTAAAAAACGAGGCTAACGATTTAGGAATGTTATTGAAAAGAGTTTTTTAACTCTGAGAAGGATTTAAAGGTGAGTATGAAAGTAAAATTTAAAGAAACGAATAAAGTATTTTTCAAAATAGTAGAAGTAGAGGGAGAAAAGTATATTCTAGATTTGACAACTGTTAGTCCCAAAGCCTATTTTTGGGGTTCTCTTCCCGATGAAATTACTGCAAAAATGCAAAAGTTAGATAAAAGAGATATGCGTTTTGAGAGTGTAGCTCCAACTATGAGTAAATCAATTGGGATTGCAATTGGTACAGCAATAGGGGGATCTGGCTATCGGCTTGTGACAAATTTTTTTAGAAACAATGGGATTAGTCACAACCTTCCTTTAAAGATAGGCTTATATGGCCTATTCATCTTCCTAGCTTATCTTGCTTTCTGGTTCATTGCCATAAGAGCTCGTCATAGCGTCCAAAAAAGACTTGAGAATAAAGTTTCAAACTATCAAATAACCTTTAAACCAGTTGGAAATAAACGTCAATTAAAACATTACAAACTTCTTCCTTTTATCCTGATTCCGACTCTTGGATGTTTTGCATTTTATCTATATACTGTTAATGGAACAGAGGGAGCCCTACTTGTTATTAATAGTATTCTATTGTTGGGATTTTTTACAGTGATTTTAGGAATGTCACCACTCCGAGAAAGTGTCGAAAAACAAGAACTTGTTTTTGAAAAGATCGAGAAGTTATAAATTAAGATGAAAGATGTTTTATGATCTTCTTATGCAGGTCATATGGTTCAATTCATCAAAAAATTAGGGAATTAATTAGAAAGTGTTTTAGTGGTCAATGACTCATTTAAAATGCAAAACTGCTCTCGTAATGCCACATTGTAATTTAGAAAAGGAGTAAAAATGAATTATTTAGAAATACGTAAGAAATATGCATTTTATAGAAAAGTCGTGATTGTTTTGGCTGTTCTTCTCAGTCTTTTTGTAGCTTTGATGGTGAAAGATAGGACTATTCAAACCCTTTGTATTTTATTCATAAATTTACTCTTATTTCTTTTCATTGCACTAATCAGAAGAGGGTATGTAAGGAGTGGTACTAAGTTACTGTATATGGACTTAGATTTACCATCTTGGAAGCAATACATTGAATTAAAGAAAGTTGCAAAAAGAGCTATTATAAAAATGGATGTGACACTAACATCTGTTGGGTATTCCTATATGATTGGTGATTTCGATGCTGCTATTAAGGAGGCTTCTGAAGCAATGACTGATCAAAAACTGAAGCCGAAATACAGGGATTTCTTTGAGAGTTACCTCGTTCGCTCGACAGTTCTTGCAAATCCAAATCTGACCAGGGACCAGCTTGATCTTATACTAAACAAAATGTCCATCTCAGATTCCTCTCTAGCTGAGAAAACAAAAAGCGTTAGTATTGCGCTTTACGATTTAACAATTGCTCATCAATCCAATGATTACTTTGAAGACTTGGAAAACGAATTTAAATATCAACAATTGGAAATCACTTACTATCAAGCTTTGAACTCTAAATTAAAAGGAGGTATGACTAGGGCGAATGAATTGTTTAGAAAACTCGCTCAAGAGGATGAACAGCTCTATATCGTACGGAAGTCTAAAGGATTTTTAAATAGTGAATCTATTAATTAGCGATGAATAAGTACAGAAAAGGATAAAAAGGATTAAGTGTGAAATCAAATAAATTATTGCTAATAAACGGAGTTATTTCTTTAATTGGAGCTTTAACGATTACTTACCTTTCTTCTAAAATGTGGAAATTTGAAATCATTTACTGGGTGATACCTAAGCTTGTTAGACTTTCTAGTTGGGATGGAATCTACTTTTCAACTTGTTTAATATTGCTGTTTTTTGGTTTTGTAGCATTCCTTCTTCATGATGAGGAATCAAAAGTCAATAAGAAGACTTATCAGTTTCTTTTGATTGCATCGATTATTGGTTTTATTCCGATATTAGCTGGATTTTCCAGTGTGTTCGCATTTGTTTCAGCTATTTTATACTTAATGGATTATATAAAATTGTCGAAAAAGTAAAGTAGTGAATTGCTAACAATAAGTATTTATTCTTGTTTAGGTTGAGGTTAGTGCTTGATACATTAACGTCTCTATTCTAGTTAGTGGTCCGATTTCCAAGCATTTGGATGGCGTTTCCATAACTCAAGTGATATAATTAGTTACTAGAATTTTTGTAACTTTTAAAGGAGTATTATTAATGAAAAAAGCAATGTTGATTATCAACCCTACCTCTGGTGGGGAAAAGGCTTTGGATTATAAGGTCAAGCTGGAGAATAAAGCAAAAGATTATTTTGAGCATGTGGAAACCAAAATTACCGAAAAAGCACTGGATGCAACACTCTTTGCTGAGGAAGCGTCTCGTGAGCAGTACGATGCAGTGGTTGTTTTTGGTGGAGACGGGACTGTCAATGAAGTCATTTCGGGTATTGCTGAGAGAGACTACATTCCTAAGTTAGGGATTATCCCAGGCGGTACAGGTAACCTCATTACGAAACTGTTGGAAATCAATCAAGACATCGATGGTGCGATTGATGAACTTGATTTTAACTTAACCAACAAGATTGATATCGGTAAAGCAAATGATAACTATTTTGGTTATATCTTTAGTATCGGTTCTCTGCCTGAGGCGATTCACAATGTGGAAATCGAGGACAAGACAAAATTTGGTATTTTAGCCTATGCTGTAAATACCATGAAGTCTGTGATGACGGATCAGGTCTTTAACATTAAGATTGAGACAGAAAATGGAAATTATGATGGTGAAGCGAGCCATGTTTTGGTTCTCTTGACCAATTACTTCGCTGATAAGAAAATCTTTGAAGAAAACAAGGATGGCTATGCTAATATTTTGATTCTAAAAGATGCTTCTATATTCTCTAAATTATCCGTTATTCCTGATTTACTAAAAGGAGATGTTGTCGGAAATGATAATATTGAGTATATCAGAGCGCGCAATATTAAGATCTCTTCAGATAGTGAATTGGAGTCAGATGTTGACGGCGATAAGTCGGATAACCTACCTGTAGAAATCAAGGTACTAGGCCAGCATATTGAAGTCTTTTCACAACCGAAAGAGTAGAAGATAGAAACAAGTTTGTCTTTCACTGAGAAATAAAGTTTTATATCAATGATTGGAGGAGGAATGAATTCTCTATTTGATGAATTTCGAACAATTTGTTCACATTTAAACCAAGTCGGAATCACTCCGACGCTCATGGGGTCTTTGGGGTTTGAATACCGTTCAAATGAAGAATGGCAGCCGTCTGACATTGACATTCATGTCTCTGGAGATCCTAGAGGCTGGGAAGCACCTGATCATCTCAGGATTTATGACTGGGACAAGATAATGAAAGTGATGAACCACTTAGGCTATACCTTGGTAGATATTCACGAGCACGAATTCCAAAAAGATGATGTGAGCGTTGAATTTGGAAGTATCGATTCCTTACCTGATTTTGCAGGAGTATCTGAATCAGATATAGAGCTTATTCATCGCGAGGACATCACTTTTCGTGTTCCAAGTTTAGAACAGTATTTCAGTATATACAAGGCTTCTTCCCAAGATTCCTATCGAAATGACCACAATAACAATAAGGATTTTAAAAAGATAGAGTGGCTGGAAAGACATTTGTAAATCATCAATCAGAAAGTAGTAGGTATTAAGACTTACTGCTTTTTTATTCTCAAAACAATCCACTCGAAACTATGGACAAGTCTTGAAAATAAAATTTTAAAGTAGTATACTAGAATTACAACTATGAAAACGTTTGCTTCACAGATGAATGAAAGTAAACTAGGAGACAGATACAATGGAATTAGCAGCCATTTACCATAGACCAGAGTCGGAGTATGCCTATCTTTATAATGATAAGACAATGCACATCCGTATCCGGACCAAGAAAGATGATATCGAAAGCATCAACTTACATTATGGAGATCCTTTTATCTTTATAGAGGACCGTTATGAAGCAATCAAGGAAATGACCAAAATTACCTCCGATGCTTTGTTTGATTACTGGAAAGTGGAGGTTACGGTCGGCTATGCACGACTCCAGTATCTCTTTGAACTCAAGGATAAGCAAGGTCAGAGCATCTTATATGGCGATAAGGGATGTGTTGCAAACACGCTAGAAAACCTTCATTATGAAGGAAATGGCTTTAAAATTCCGTATATCCATGAGATTGATGCTTGTCATGTTCCTGACTGGGTAGCAAAGACGGTATGGTACCAGATTTTCCCAGAACGCTTTGCTAATGGCAATCCGGAGATTTCTCCAGAAGGGGCTCTGGCTTGGGATTCATCTATCAAACCAAAATCGAGTGATTTCTTTGGTGGTGATTTACAAGGTATCATTGACCATCTGGATTACTTGCAAGACTTAGGGGTCACAGGTCTTTATCTCTGTCCGATTTTTGAATCCCCAAGCAATCACAAGTACAATACGACGGATTATTTCGAAATCGACCGTCATTTTGGAGACAAGGAAACTTTCCATCAACTGGTGGAGCAAGCCCATCGGAGAGGCATGAAAATCATGCTGGACGCTGTTTTTAACCATATTGGGGATCAATCTCCACAGTGGCAGGATGTTCTCAAACATGGTGAAGAGTCAGTATATAAAGACTGGTTCCATGTTCAAGAATTCCCCGTGACAAAGGACAAGCTGGGGAACCCAAGAAAGCTCCCTTATCATACCTTTGCTTTTGCCAGTTATATGCCCAAGCTCAATACGGCAAATCCTCAAGTGAGGGACTATTTGCTAAGAGTTGCAACCTACTGGATTGAAGAGTTTGATATCGATGCTTGGCGCTTGGATGTGGCCAATGAAGTCGATCACCAATTTTGGCGAGATTTCCGTAAGGCTGTCTTGGCTATAAAACCTGACCTTTATATTCTTGGAGAGGTCTGGCACACTTCACATCCTTGGCTAAATGGCGATGAATTACACGCAGTCATGAACTATCCTCTCTCCGACAGCATCAAGGATTATTTCTTGCGAGGGACTAAGAAGACACCTCAATTTATTGATGAAATCAATAGCCAATCAATGTACTATAGACAACAGATTTCGGAAGTGATGTTCAATCTTTTGGATTCGCACGATACGGAGCGGATTTTGGCTACTGCTAAGGGAGATCCCCAACTTGTTAAGTCTGCCCTTGCTTGTCTCTTTTTACAAAGAGGGACACCGTGTTTCTACTATGGAACGGAGTTGGAGTTAGATGGAGGACCAGATCCAGATTGTCGTCGTGTCATGCCTTGGGAACGTGTTTCAGACAGTAATGACATGCTTAATTTTATGAAGAAATTGATTCAGCTTCGTAAGGATGCTTCAGGCATTATCCAACATGGCAGCTATAGTCTGCAAGAAATCAAGCCAGATGTGGTATCTCTGGCATGGAATAATGATGGACAAAAACTCCAAGCTATTTTTAACCAATCATCTGAAAACTATCTTGTAGACCGTGATTCTGTAGCGCTAGCCAGTCATTGCGAAAAACTAGACCAGCAACTTGTAATATTGCCTAAAGGTTTCGTGATTTTTTACTAGGGAGAAATTAATAGTGAAAAGAAAATTCTAGTATAGAAAGCATTTTACAAACAGACTATTTGGTGTCTTGCTACAACTGATATATAATTTAACTTAGAGAGAATAGGAGGATTAATCAGATGGAATTAAAAGATTTTACAGAAAAAGAACAGGAAATGATTAAGAAAGGGCTGACTACGTCTAAGATTGGTGACAAGGAAACTGCTGAGAAAATTCTTGCGCTTGTCCCACAAGACTTGATTAAGCGCATCCCTTTTTTTGTCAGAAAACACGCTACAACTCGAACAATAAAGCGTATTTCTATCGAACATCCAGAGCTCTACGCAGTTGCCAAGAGAAGTGGTGAAATTCCTGAAAAGGAACAAGAAGAATTGCGTCAGATTATCACGACTATCTTTGAACAAAAGATGAATAAGCATAGTATTAATTAGAGAATGAAAATATATTTTATTGGCGGTTTGGGAAGTAATGTCTGTCATAGCAAGGATTTTCTTCAAGAGCTAGACTCGATTGCTTGTTTTATAAATCCATATGAAAAGTATTTTAGAGATGAAATAGAGTTGAAATCATGGTTTAAAAAGGAGATAGTTGGGGAAGAATCTATCTGTCTGATAGGCCATTCTCTCGGAGGAGATTTGGCTCGTTATTTCGCATCGGAATTTCAAGAAGTGAAAAAACTGATTCTTTTGGATGGTGGCTATTTAGATTTAGATAAGATTTTACCTTTAGATACAGAGTTAGAGGAAGCTAAAAACTATATCGAATCTCAAGTCGTTTCGGACTTAAATCTTCTTATCTCTAAAGAAAAATCTGAAGCAAAGCATTGGTCAAAAAATATGGAAGAAGCTGTAAGACATTCCTATCATTGGAATGTGCAGTATAATAGATATGAGTTAGCTATAAATTATGAAAATATAGAAACGTTACTACAGCTACGGAGAAAAATGCAAGCGTTTAAGAGAAAAGTGGGAAATACCTTGTTTATTAGTCCTCGATATCCTAATGAAGTAGCATGGAGAGAAGAGGCTCTAAAAGAATTGCCAGACTATTTCGATACTATTTTTCTAGATAACTTTGATCATGAGCTTTATACTCAAGCACCTAAAGAAATTGCTTCTTTGATTAATGAGTGGCTCTCTTATTCTTAGCGAACGATTGATTGAACTATGATAATTAATATAAGATTACAGTCTACTCAGATTCAATAAAAATCGTACACCTGATGATTTGTCTGGTGAAGAAAATATTCCACAGAATAGTCAGACGGAATAGATAGAAATTGGTTATAGAATTTGTAAGCATAATAGATTTTAAACGTTAAGATGGAGGACTAAAGAGATGGGAAAAATTGAATGGGAAAATGCAAAGACTCGTTTAGATGGCTTGCTTGTCATTGATGAGTATCGAACAGATCCAAACAAGACCTGGCTTCGATTGATTGTTAAGACTGAGGAAAGCTACGGAGTCCGTTACCTTATCGACAACGGTTCTGGTGATTCTCTAGATGTGATCTTCACTGATAAAATGATCCTTATAAAGGGCTTTGATCATGAAAGCAGTTTGAGTCAATTTGCTGCGGATGAATGGAATCAAGACATCATAGACGGATTTTATAAAGGACTGGATGAAAAGTATCAAAATCTTTACTCAGAAGAGCAAAAAGATGAAACAACTTTCTTTATCTGGTATGACGGTCAAGAGCATCAAAATACCTACCAAGAGCAGGACGGTGGCGAATGGTTGTTATCCTATTTCTTTGACAGTTTTGAGAAATTTCATGAGTTTGTGACGGATTACTATTCAATTACCGTAGATGAGGACTTACTTAGAAAACTTTACAATCAAGGACAGCTTTCAGAAGTAGAATTGGAGCAGTTGATTCCTACTTCCTAGCTGGAAATATTTATGAAATCTGATGAAAAGAACTGATTTTCAATATCAAGTTATACTTTAAGATTATTGAAGCTGTAATGTCTGTAGTTCCTTTTTTCTTATATTAATGACAGTTTAAAACGATTTCCTCTTATAGTTCAATAGAATTTGACGAACAAAAAAAGAAATTCTTTAAAAAAGTTTCACAAAATCCTTTACAAGCTCTTGTAAACATGATATAGTTATAAGGCTTAGAAAATGAGATGATGTTTTCTAGCAAATATAAACCCGAGTAAAAAATGCCTACGGACAGGCAGGGTTGAATGCCGAAGCGTGGTTAAAAAGCCACATTATTGATAGGGTTAAAAGCCTACTTTTATAAGTTGATGTTAGGACGTTTGTCCTAATTCATAAATTTTTAGTGTGGTGAAAGCACACGTCATCTTGTGAAACGATCAATAAAGTACGTAATATTTGCTACTAGAGAGTTAGGAAACATCGGGAACAGACATACTCAACAGAAACCAAAATAAACACGTCAGAAGATTGCAGAGCAGGTGAAAACCTGCTCTTTTTTCATAAGTCAACCTTTAGTCGCCTTTATCTTCTTGAGGTGCTAAAAATACGGTAAAGGAGTATGTCTTGAAGAAGTTAGATCAAAACCAAGCCCCAATTTACGAGGCTTTGGTCAAACTACGCAAGAAAAGGATTG
This sequence comes from Streptococcus oralis ATCC 49296, assembly GCF_000185265.1. Classification (GTDB taxonomy): domain Bacteria; phylum Bacillota; class Bacilli; order Lactobacillales; family Streptococcaceae; genus Streptococcus; species Streptococcus oralis_BC. Next base: position 1,479,054 of record NZ_GL622183.1, read on the forward strand.
TCCCCTTTGATGTGCCAGGTCACAAGCGTGGACGAGGAAATCCAGAACTTGTCGAACTGTTAGGAGAAAAATGTGTTGGCATTGATGTCAATTCTATGAAACCCTTGGATAATCTTGGCCATCCTATTTCGATTATTCGGGATGCAGAGGAGTTGGCAGCGGATGCTTTTGGAGCGGCGCATGCCTTTCTCATGATTGGGGGAACAACCTCATCAGTTCAAACTATGATTCTTTCGACTTGTAAGGCAAGAGATAAGATTATTCTGCCACGAAATGTCCACAAATCTGCTATCAATGCGTTGGTTCTATGTGGTGCCATACCCATCTATATCGAGATGAGTGTGGATCCTAAAATCGGCATCGCTTTAGGTCTTGAAAATGACCGGGTTGCCCAGGCCATTAAGGAACATCCAGATGCTAAAGCTATCCTAATTAACAATCCTACCTACTATGGAATTTGTTCAGACCTCAAGGGTTTAACGGAAATGGCTCACGAAGCTGGCATGATGGTTTTAGTAGATGAAGCCCATGGAGCGCATTTGCATTTTACAGACAAATTGCCACTGTCTGCTATGGATGCTGGCGCTGATATGGCGGCGGTCTCTATGCATAAGTCTGGTGGGAGTTTGACTCAAAGTTCCATCCTGCTTATCGGGGAACAGATGAATCCTGAGTACGTTCGTCAGATCATCAACCTGACCCAGTCTACATCAGCCTCTTACTTGTTGATGGCTAGTTTGGATATTTCTCGACGGAACTTAGCTCTTCGTGGCAAAGAGTCTTTTGAGAAAGTCATTGAGCTATCCGAATACGCTCGTCGTGAAATCAATGCTATCGGTGGTTACTATGACTACTCAAAAGAGTTAATAGACGGTGTGTCGGTCTGTGATTTTGACGTGACTAAGCTGTCCGTTTACACTCAGGGTATTGGCTTAACAGGTATTGAGGTTTATGACCTCCTCCGAGATGAATACGACATTCAGATCGAATTTGGTGATATTGGGAATATCTTGGCCTATATTTCCATTGGTGACCGCATCCAAGACATCGAACGTTTGGTCGGTGCTTTGGCGGATATCAAGAGACTCTACTCGAGAGATGGGAAGGACTTGATTGCTGGAGAATATATTCAACCCGAGTTAGTCCTTTCTCCTCAGGAAGCCTTTTATTCAGAGAGAAAAAGTTTAACCTTGGATGAGTCTGTTGGACAGGTCTGTGGGGAATTTGTCATGTGCTATCCTCCAGGAATTCCAATCCTAGCACCAGGTGAACGCATTACACGAGACATTGTGGATTATATCCTATTTGCCAAAGAACGTGGATGCTCCCTCCAAGGGACGGAAGATCCAGAGGTCAATCACATCAACGTCATTAAGAGAAAGGAGAACTAGATGGATTTATGGTTTTCTGAAGTTCATACTCCAGATGTGAAATTGTCCTTGAGAACTGCCAAGCAACTCTATGCTGGAAAAAGTGAATGGCAGGATATCGAAGTCTTGGATACGCCAGCTTTTGGGAAAATACTGATTTTAAATGGGCATGTCTTGTTTTCAGATGCAGATGACTTTGTCTACAATGAAATGACGGTCCACGTACCCATGGCTGTCCATCCAAATCCAAAGAAAGTATTGGTTATTGGGGGTGGTGACGGCGGTGTTGCCCAAGTATTAACCCTATATCCTGAACTAGAGCAAATCGATATTGTGGAACCAGATGAGATGTTGGTTGAGGTCTGTCGTGAGTATTTCCCAGACTTTGCTGCAGGGCTAGATGATCCTCGTGTTACCATTTACTACCAAAATGGGCTACGCTTTTTACGAAACTGTGAAGATGACTACGATATTATTATCAACGATGCGACAGATCCATTTGGACATACGGAAGGGCTCTTTACCAAGGAATTTTACGGTAATAGCTATAGAGCTCTCAAAGAAGATGGTATCATGATTTACCAGCATGGTAGTCCTTTCTTTGACGAAGATGAGTCTGCTTGCCGAAGCATGCACCGCAAGGTCAATCAAGCCTTTCCAATAAGCCGTGTCTATCAGGCGCATATTCCCACCAGTCCAGCTGGCTATTGGTTGTTTGGATTTGCATCGAAAAAATACCACCCTATCAAAGATTTTGACAAGGAAGGCTGGAAAAAACGCCAGCTTTTCACAGAATACTACACTGCAAACTTACATGTGGGGGCCTTTATGTTGCCCAAGTATGTTGAGGACATTTTAGAAGAAGAGGAAGGAAAAAAATGAGTCGTTTATTAGTTATTGGATGTGGGGGCGTTGCCCAAGTTGCTATTTCAAAGATTTGCCAAGATAGCGAAACATTTACAGAGATTATGATTGCTAGCCGTACCAAGTCAAAATGCGATGACTTGAAGGCTAAATTAGAAGGCAAAACAAGTACAAAGATTGAGACAGCCGCTCTTGATGCTGACAAGGTTGAAGAAGTGATTGCTTTGATTGAAAGCTACAAGCCAGAAGCTGTTTTGAACGTAGCTCTACCTTATCAAGATTTAACCATCATGGATGCATGTTTGGCGACAGGTGTCCACTATATTGACACAGCCAACTACGAAGCTGAGGACACAGAAGATCCAGAATGGCGTGCCATTTATGAGAAACGTTGTGAGGAACTAGGTTTTACAGCCTATTTTGACTACTCATGGCAGTGGGCTTATCAGGAAAAATTCAAAGAAGCAGGCTTGACAGCTCTTCTTGGATCTGGTTTTGACCCAGGTGTGACCAGCGTTTTTTCAGCTTACGCCCTTAAACATTATTTTGATGAAATCCACTATATCGATATTTTAGACTGTAATGGTGGTGACCACGGTTATCCATTTGCGACAAACTTTAACCCAGAAATCAATCTCCGTGAGGTTTCTGCGCCAGGTTCTTACTGGGAAGATGGAAAATGGGTCGAAGTCGAAGCCATGTCAATCAAGCGTGAGTACGATTTCCCTCAGGTTGGACAAAAAGACATGTATCTCCTTCACCACGAAGAAATTGAATCATTGGCCAAAAACATTCCTGGAGTCAAACGGATTCGTTTCTTTATGACTTTTGGCCAATCTTATCTAACGCATATGAAATGCTTGGAAAACGTTGGTCTTCTTCGTACGGATGCTATTAACTTTAATGGACAAGACATTGTGCCAATCCAATTTTTGAAAGCCTTGCTTCCAGATCCAGCCAGCCTTGGCCCACGCACAGTTGGAAAAACCAATATCGGCTGTATCTTTAGAGGTGTCAAAGATGGTGTTGAAAAGACCATCTATATCTACAATGTTTGTGACCATCAGGAATGTTACGCAGAAGTTGGTTCACAAGCCATTTCTTACACGACTGGTGTTCCAGCCATGATTGGGACAAAATTGGTTATGAACGGTACTTGGAAACAAGCTGGAGTCTATAACCTTGAAGAATTGGATCCAGATCCATTCATGGAAGCTTTGAATAAGTACGGATTGCCTTGGGTTGTGGTAGAAAACCCACAAATGGTGGACTAATGAAGTTAGAACAAGTACCCACACCAGCCTATGTCATTGACTTGGCCAAGCTAGAAGCAAACTGTCGCATTCTACAATATGTTCAAGAAGAAGCAGGTTGCAAGGTTTTGCTTGCCCAAAAGGCCTATTCCCTCTATAAAACCTATCCCTTGATTAGTCAGTATCTGTCAGGTACGACGGCTAGTGGTCTCTATGAAGCTAAGTTAGCTAGAGAAGAGTTTCCGGGGGAAGTCCATGTCTTTGCACCTGCTTTCAAGGATGCAGACTTGGAGGAATTGCTGGAGATAACGGACCATATCGTCTTCAACTCGGAGAGACAGTTGCGTAAACATGGTGCTCGTTGCCGAGAGGCTGGTATCAGTGTCGGTTTGCGCCTCAACCCTCAGTGTTCAACTCAAGGAAATCACGCGCTCTATGACCCTTGTGCTCCGGGATCTCGGTTTGGAGTTAGCCTAGACAAGATACCGAGTGATTTGCTGGACTTGGTGGATGGGCTTCATTTTCATACCCTTTGTGAGCAGGGGGCAGATGATTTAGAGACAACTTTGAAAGCTGTAGAAGAACAGTTTGGACCTTATTTACATGAGGTCAAATGGCTCAATATGGGTGGAGGACACCACATAACGAGAGAAGACTATGATGTGGATTTGCTGATTTCTGAAATCAAGCGTATCCGAGATACTTACAATCTTGAAGTCTATATCGAACCAGGTGAAGCTATTGCGCTCAATGCGGGTTATCTAGCCACTGAAGTATTGGATATTGTCGAAAACGGTATGGATATCTTGGTTTTAGATGCCTCTGCAACCTGCCATATGCCTGATGTACTTGAGATGCCCTATCGTCCACCTTTGAGAAATGGATTTGAACCGCAGGAAAAAGCCCATACCTATAGACTTTCTTCCAATACCTGCCTGACGGGTGATGTGATTGGAGATTATAGTTTTGAAAATCCAATCCAAATTGGTGATAGACTTTATTTTGAAGACATGGCTATTTACTCATTTGTCAAAAATAATACCTTTAACGGTATTGGCTTGCCAAGTCTCTATCTCATGGACGAGCAAGGTGACTGCAGCTTAGTCAAAACCTTCGGCTATCAAGACTTTAAAGGGAGATTATCATGATAGAAACTCCGAAAAAAGCAGGCTATCGTATGCCAGCAGAGTACGAACCCCATCATGGCACCCTCATGATCTGGCCAACTCGACCAGGTTCATGGCCCTTCCAAGGAAAGGCTGCAAAAAGAGCATTTACTCAGATTATCAAGACTATAGCAGAAGGGGAAAGAGTCTATCTTTTGGTGGAGCAGGACCATCTATCTGAAGCCCAATCCTATCTTGGAGAAAAGGTTGTTTATTTAGATATTCCTACTAATGATGCCTGGGCGCGTGATACGGGGCCGACTATTCTCATCAATGATAAAAAAGAAAAGTTGGCAGTAGATTGGTCTTTTAATGCCTGGGGTGGTGCTGTCGATGGTCTTTATCAAGATTATGAAGAGGATGACCAAGTAGCCAGTCGTTTTGCAGAAGTTTTAGAGATACCTGTTTATGATGCCAAACCTTTTGTACTGGAAGGCGGCGCGATCCATAGCGATGGTCAAGGAACCATTCTTGTGACTGAAAGTTGTCTTCTAAGTCCTGGACGCAATCCCCACCTGTCTAAAGAGGAAATCGAAAACACCTTATTGGAGAGCCTTGGCGCTGAAAAAGTTATTTGGCTACCTTATGGTATTTATCAGGACGAAACCAATGAACACGTTGACAATGTTGCAGCCTTCGTTGGTCCTGCAGAACTTGTCTTGGCTTGGACAGATGATCAAAACGATCCTCAGTATGCCATGTCTGCAGCTGACCTTGCCCTTTTAGAGAAGGAAACGGATGCAAAAGGTCGTCCCTTCACTATTCATAAACTGCCAATCCCAGCGCTTCATCAAGTTGTAACCGAAAAGGATTTGCCGGGCTATAGTTATGAAGAAGGGGAAGAAGAGCGTTATGCAGGTGAGCGTCTGGCAGCTTCCTATGTCAATTTCTATATTGCTAACAAGTCTGTCTTGGTTCCCCAGTTTGAGGATGTAAACGACCAAGTGGCCCTAGATATCCTCAGCAAGTGTTTTCCAGACCGTAAGGTCGTAGGAATACCAGCAAGAGATATTCTATTAGGTGGTGGCAATATCCACTGTATCACTCAACAAATCCCAGAATAGGAGAAAAAGATGAGAAATGTAAAAGTTGCAGCGATCCAGATGCAATGCGCTAAGGATGTGGCAACAAATATCCAAACAGCGGAACGTTTAGTTCGACAAGCTGCAGACCAAGGCGCACAAATCATCCTCTTGCCAGAGCTGTTTGAACGTCCGTATTTTTGCCAGGAACGTCAGTATGACTACTACCAGTATGCCCAGTCGGTGACAGAAAATACAGCCATTCAGCATTTTAAAGTGATTGCTAAGGAACTACAGGTTGTTCTACCCATTAGTTTCTACGAAAAAGATGGAAATGTCTTGTATAACTCAATCGCCGTCATTGATGCAGATGGAGAGGTGCTGGGCGTTTATCGGAAGACCCACATACCAGATGATCATTATTATCAAGAAAAGTTCTATTTCACGCCTGGCAACACTGGTTTCAAGGTCTGGGATACTCGCTACGCTAAAATTGGGATCGGTATCTGTTGGGATCAATGGTTCCCTGAAACAGCGCGCTGTCTTGCATTGAATGGGGCAGAATTGCTCTTTTATCCTACAGCTATAGGTTCAGAGCCTATCTTAGATACGGATAGTTGTGGTCACTGGCAACGTACCATGCAAGGGCACGCAGCAGCAAATATTGTCCCAGTTATTGCAGCCAATCGCTATGGCTTGGAAGAAGTCACTCCTAGTGAGGAAAATGGTGGACAGAGTTCCAGTCTTGACTTCTACGGTTCCTCCTTTATGACGGATGAAACAGGAGCTATTCTAGAGAGAGCTGAAAGACAAGGTGAAGCTGTTCTATTAGCCTCTTATGATCTTGATAAGGGAGCAAGTGAACGCCTCAACTGGGGACTATTTCGTGATAGAAGACCAGAAATGTACCAACGAATTACAGACTAGAAGGTAACTTTCATAATAAATTTTTGATATTCACGCCTGTCTTACAAAAATGTAAGATAGGCTTTTTAAATGTAAGATGGGTGTACGATTATACGTGGAAATGTATGCTATACTCTATGTAGATCAAAAAGAAAGAGGTTTATTATGAAAAAATGGAATGCAACGCAGTTGAAGTATCTGATGGCGGCAGTAATGGTTCTAGACCATATCCCTCATATCACCGGAATCGTTTCTCCACTGTGGGAAGGTATCTTTCACGCCTTGACCCGTTGTGTGGGAGTTTGGTTTGCCTATATGGCTATGGAAGGATTTATCTATACTCGAAATTTGAAAAACTACCTCATCCGCCTTTGGTCTTGGGCGCTTATCATGTTTGCTGGAAATAGCCTACTCAATGCCCTATTTGCATCCAAAGGGGTAATGGTCAATAATAATATTTTCTTTACTTTGGCCATCGGTGTCACTATGCTTTGGATTGGTTTTCCTAGAAAAGAGCTGGATAAAAAAGAGAAGTTGTGGCGTCGGATTGGGGTTGCTGGTCTCTTGATTTTCGGTTGTCTTTTTACTGAGGGTGGTATCACCATGCTACCATTTCTTTTGATTAGTTACTCTTGTCGAAATCGTAAGGGATTGCGAAATCTCCTCTACGCCTTTCTGTGGGCCTTTCTGTTAGTGACTTCCATCCAAATTTACGACACTTGGCACCAAACACTGGAAATGATGCTTTACAATTCTGACTGGCTCTTTATCACCGTCTTTCCTTTTATGGCCTTGTATAATGGACAGCGAGGAAAAGAAACTAGTTGGAGTAAATATTTCTTTTATATTTTCTACCCAGCTCATCTATGGATTATAACTCTGATTGCTTATTTGCTTAAGTAGATTCAATATTCATTAGCTCCTTCTTGCTTAAAATGTGAGAGGAGCTTTTCTGTATCTGGAATTCACAACAAAACATGTTATAATAGTTTTAGAAAGGACGAGGTTTATGGCGAACATACTTGTAGTTGAAGATAATAATGAAATCCAGGAAATCTTAAGAACCCTTCTTGCAGAGGAACACGAGGTGATCCAAGCCTTTTCTGGTACGGAAGGTATCATGCGATTTGACAAAGGTGGCATCGATCTCGTCTTGCTAGATATCATGCTCCCTGGGAAAAATGGCGATCAAGTCTTGCAAGCTATTCGACAAACGAGTCAGACTCCGGTCATCATGCTTACTGCTTTAGGTGATAAAAAGCTCATCAGCCAATATCTCTTAGATGGTGCCAATGATTATGTAGTAAAACCTTTTGATTTGGACGAAGTCTTTGCTAGAGTCACCGTGCAATTACGCCAAAGTGGTGAACATCAGTCAGGAGATCGAAGAGAAATTGATAACCTCGTACAAAACTTTAAAAATATCCAGTTCGATGCGGATAGTTTTGAAATAAGTAACGCAACTGAAACCATTCGCCTTGCAAAGAAAGAGTGTCAGATTCTCCAAATGTTGCTCCATCATCCTAAAAAGATCTTCACCAAAGAAGAACTCTATGAATTGATTTGGGAAGAAAGTTACCTGCCTGGAGACAATACGCTCAACACCCATCTAAGCAATCTCCGTAAGAAACTACATCAACTGGATCCAAATCACGAGTACATCGAAACCATTTGGGGAGTTGGTGTTCGATTAAAAGGAGACAAATAATGAATTACATTTTGATATCAATATTACTCCTTACTAACATTATTTTGTCGATTTCTTTGATTCGCTATCATATAGCAATTAGAGATTTAAGCAGACAAATTGAAGAAAAGATTCGCTCTGGTAGCATGAAGAGGATCGGTGTAAATTTCTTTTCAAAGACCATTTTGCGTCTACATAACCAAATTGAGAATCTATTTCAAGAAGTGGAGCAAAATCAGCTAATCATGAAGCGTGAAAAACACACCTTAGATATGGCAATCAGTAACATTGCTCATGATATTCGGACACCTTTGACAATCGCTTCAGGATATACCCAGCAACTAATAAAACACCCCGATAATAGTTCAGAAACCTTAAATAAAATAGCCCATCATCAGGATTTGGTTTCCAAACGGTTGGAGGCTCTCCTTGAATACCGTCATTTGATGGAAGGAGCAATCAAACCGAAACTGGAAGAACTTGATTTATCAACTTTTATAACGAAAAAGACTTTAGCTTATTACGACGTTTTTCAATCTTCACAGATTATTCTTGATTTTAATGTTGAACCAGGATTGAAAACGACGACTGATGAGGACTTGCTTGATCGAATTATACAAAACCTTCTTGGAAATGTTCTCAAGCACGGCAAGGAGAAGGCTCGACTTTCTTTGAAAAAGGAAGACAATAGCCTTGTTTTGAAAATTGATAACCTAGTCAAAAAATCTATCAAGAATATAGACAATCTCAGCAATCGTTTTTATTCTGAAAATATGTCGGATACTGAAGAATCCTCTGGTTTAGGTCTCTATATTACTGAGGAATTAGTTCATCTTCTTGGAGCGGATATGAAACTAGCCACTGATGGAGAATGGTTTTCAGTCTTTATTTATCTTTAACAGAAGAAACCTCCTCTATATCCTAGAGGAGGTCCTTTTTATAAGCTTTTCTTCTTGAAAATAATCAGTCCACTGAAAGAGAAGAAAAGTATGACTGTTACGCAAACCGTGATGGTATAGAGAATAGCTTGACTATTAGTAGTCATAGCATAGGCAAAATCTAGAATTAAATATCGTAGAATTTCAATGTCTGGGAAAACAAGAATTGGAATAGAAACGACAATAGAGCTAATCAGATAACCAATAAATACGGCAAGATAAGAATGAGTTAGGTAGAGAATAAAGGAGACAATCGAAAGCCAAGCGAGTAGGCATAGAAATTGAAGGGAAATCGTCAAGAGGAGATTGGTAACAAAACCATCAGGCATTGTACCAAGTCCATTTAGTAGAGTCGCGGGAATAAAGGCAATCACAAGACTGGTGATGAGTTGTAAGAGAGCGATACTTGCTAGAACAAAGAATTTAGCAAGGAAAAATTCTGTACGAGAAACGCCAACTGTCAAACTATTTTTATAAAGCTTGCCGATTAAATCGACCCCAAGAACTAAACACACTAGAATAATACAGAGGAAAACGAGGTTTGAGCCGTTATTTGACGCGTTGATTAGAGCTTCAATCCCATTCCAACCATGGGTAGGAAGCTCAGGTGGTGCTGCCTGAACTGACATTAGATGCCCTGTAGCGCCAATAGTAGCACCCAGTAACATAAGTACAAAGAGAATGAATTCTGTAATCCAGAATCCTTTGGAGCGGAAAAGACGGTAAAAATCTGCTTGAATGGTATGTATCATGATTTTTCTCCTATTCTACCAATTGGGTGAAGTATTCTTCTAGGTTTTGACGGGCAAAGTAAATCTCATCAATAGCAACATCGGCCAAAGTTAGTTGCTTAAGAATCTGTTTGACATCTTGTTCATTACCAAAGATATGGATTTCATTGTCAGGATTGACAACCTTAAACTGTAGCTGGATTTGTTCTTTCAATACCTGACAAGCTCTTTCTTTATCGCTTGTTTTAAGCACAATATAATCCTCGCTTAGTGTTTCAAACTCAGCTTTACTGATTTCACGGATAATCTTACCTTGATCCAGAATACCAAAGCGATTAGCTAAGAGATAGAGTTCTGACAAGATATGGCTAGAGATGAGGATAGTTATGCCTTTTTCTTGATTGAGTCGCTGGATCATGAGACGAAATTCTTTGATTCCAATCGGATCGAGACCGTTAATAGGTTCATCTAAGATCAGGAAGTCGGGTTTGGATAGGAGGGCAATGGCGATGCCAAGCCTTTGTTTCATTCCTAGTGAGAAATCACGAAAGACTTTTTTCCCTGTATCTGACAAGCCAACATAGTCCAAGGTTTCATGAATCACCTTATCAGCATTTGGAATATGACGTATCATACAATAATATTTCAGATTTTGATAAGCTGTCAAGTGATTGTGAGCTACAGGTGATTCGATAACAGAACCAACTCGAGATAAAGCCTTGGTCCACTCATTTTCTTCTTGGCTAGAAAAGAGAGAAACTGTACCTTTGTCCGCAAACAATAATTGTGTAATGATTTTGATAAGAGTAGTTTTACCTGCTCCGTTTTTTCCAATTAGGCCATAAATATCTCCCTCTTTTATGGTTAGACTAAGATCTTGAAGAATAGCTTGTTGACCGAATTGTTTGGTCAGTCCATGAATTTCGAGTACTGTTTTCATGATTTTCTCCTTTTGATTTGTTTTACTAACTTTAGTATAAGGTATAGAAATCAAAGAAACATCAAGTAATTCTAAAGAGTTTCTAAAGTTTTGTAATTCTTAAAAGAAACAAAACCCAGTTGATATGAACTGGGCTTCTCAATTATAAAATATACTTCTCAATGGCGCGTGCAACGCCGTCTTCTTCATTGCTGGCTGTAACGTCATTAGCAAGGGATTTGACATGGTCACTGGCATTTCCCATTGCAATGCCCAGTCCTGCAAACTGAAGCATTTCGATATCGTTATTGGCATCGCCCAAGGCCATAATTTCTGAGGGCTCGATCTTCAAAATAGCTGCTAGTCGAGAAAGAGCAGTAGCCTTTGTTGTTCCAGGTGGCATGGCTTCATAAATGACAGGCTGCGAACGAACGCCGCTAAATCGTTGGCAGAGCTCCTCAGCAAACCGCTGCTCAAAATCGTCTGTTTGCTCTTTTGTTCCTAAAAACATACCTTGGAACATCCGATACTTGCCACTAGTCGCTTCCTCAAGGGAAATTTCAGTCAAGTCTGAAAAGACTAGCTTGGCATCATTTTGAACAATTTCATTAGGCTTGCCACCGAGGACAAAATAATGTTCCTCATCAAAAAGAGTCAACTGAACGTCGCTTTTTTCTGCTAGGTCATAGAGGTATTCAATGTCAGTTGGACTGAGTTCTTGCCAGTCCACTAGACTCCAGTCACTGGTCTGATGGGTTGAACAACCATTATTGACAATGACGTACTCGTTCTGGAGGTCCAGTCCCAGTTTTTTGTAGTAAGGAAGAACACCGAAAAGCGGGCGACCTGTACAGAGAACCAGTTTGACACCTTTTTCAATGGCTTGGTGAATGGCAGTGATGTGGGCTTGTGGGATTTCCTTGGCTTCATTAAGGAGGGTTCCGTCCATATCCAAGGCTAGTAGTTTAATCATAAGACTTCCTTTTCTAGGTGTTTTGCTTTTATTATAGCATATAGACTATAAAATGTCTGACAGAATTGTAAAATTCGGCTTTCCTTTTCTTGAAAAATAAAATAAAATCTTATATAATATGTATACTTAATATTTTAGGAGAAATAATGTCAAAGTATCACTTTAATTCAATTTACAAAAATGATGAAACAGAGTCTACAGGCCTTCTTTTCATCAAAGTCTACAACAAGTGGGAAAGCAATTTAAAAAGAGTCTTGAAATCGGTTGGCCTCACTTTGCCCCAATTTATCGTTTTAACCTCGCTCTTGTTTCTGTCTAATAGAGAGGAATATGTAACGCAAGTTGATATTGCTCGGTTCACTGGTATGGATGTCATGACGGTTTCCCAGATTGTTAGGCTACTGGAGAAGAAAGACTACATTAGACGCGATCAACACCCAAAGGATAGTCGGGCAAAACTGGTCTCAGTGACGAAGTCTGGCGCGGAGAAGGTCAATCAAGCTTTACCTTTAGTAGAAGGTGTTGATGAGGAATTTTTTGAAAAACTATCTAACGATAGAGAAGTTTTTAATCGCTTTTTAGTAGAGTTGGAGGATAAAAATGCCTAGATATTGGGTCGGAGTTGTTTCGAAGAACCATGTTTTAAGAGGAGTTGAAGGGAATTTTTGTCAGGTCTGTCATGGAAAGGGTGGTCCCTTAAATCGTATGAAAAAAGGTGACTATCTTTTATACTATAGCCCAAAATACGATATGAACGGTCAAGACAAGTTACAGGCTTTTGTGGCCGTGGGTAAAATTATAGACGACAAGGCCTATCAAGTAGAGCAGTTTGAAGGATTTTTCCCCTTTAGACGAAATGTCGAGTATTATCAACCAGTCAAAGATTGCTCCATAGAAATAGCTAGACAACATCCTGAATGGAAAGATTATAGTTCTCGACTCCGTTATGGGCATTTTGAAGTTTCCAAAGACTTTTTCCTCTATATCTTTCAGCATATGAAAGTGGATGATGAGGTATGATTGATTTCCTAGTTAAATGATTGTCAACTAGAATTTTGGATTTGGACTGTGAAGCGAACTTTGCTATAATAGAGTAAGAAACTTTGATAAACCAAACGAGGCTGAGATGAAATTACTTTATACTGATATTCGGACTTCTTTGACTGAAATTTTAACGAGAGAGGCAGAAGAGCTAGTTGCTGCAGGCAAGCGGGTTTTCTACATCGCCCCCAACTCTCTTTCATTTGAAAAGGAACGCGCCGTGCTGGAATGCTTGTCCCAGCAGGCTTCTTTTGCGATTACCGTTACGCGCTTTGCTCAAATGGCTCGTTACCTGGTCTTGAATGATTTGCCGACTAGAACTAGTCTAGATGACATCGGGCTTGGGATGGCTTTTTATAAGTGCCTTGCGGAACTCGATCCCAAGGACTTACGTGTTTATGGTGCAATTAAGCAGGATCCTCAATTTATCCAGCAGTTGGTTGAACTTTATCATGAGATGACGACTGCTCAGATTAGCTTTTTGGACTTAGAAAGTTTGACGGATGAGGATAAGCGAGCGGATTTACTCTTGATTTTTGAGAAAGTAACAGCCTATCTCAATCAAGGTCAGTTGGCTCAGGGAAGTCAGTTATCCCATTTGATTGAGGCTATTGAGAATGATAAGGTAAGTAGTGATTTCAGTCAGATTGCCTTGGTTATTGATGGATTTACTCGTTTTTCTGCCGAGGAAGAGCGTGTAGTGGATCTACTTCATCGAAAAAGTGCCGAGATTGTTATTGGGGCCTATGCAAGCAAGAAAGCCTATATCAGTCCGTTCTCTGAAGGGAATCTCTACCAAGCCAGTGTGGAATTTCTTCATCATTTGGGGGCAAAATACCAAACACCTGCTCAGGATCGTTCTCAGACTCATGAGAAAATAGATAGTTTTGACAAGGCATCTCGTTTGCTGGAGTCTTCTTATGATTTTTCAGAACTCGCTTTAGATGTCGATGAGAAAGATCGTGAAAATCTGCAAGTTTGGTCTTGTTTGACGCAAAAAGAAGAGCTGGAATTAGTAGCCCGTAGCATTCGTCAGAAATTACATGACCATCCAGAACTGAGTTACAAGAATTTTCGCATTCTCTTAGGGGATGTGGCTTCTTATCAGTTATCACTGAAAACCATTTTTGACCAGTACCAGATTCCTTTCTATCTTGGTAGAAGCGAATCCATGGCTCACCATCCCTTGACCCAGTATGTGGAGTCTATTTTGCGTTTGAAACGCTACCGTTTCCGTCAGGAAGATTTGATTAATCTCCTCAGAACAGGTCTGTATTCTGACCTTAGCCAAGCGGATATTGATGCTTTTGAGCAATATCTCCGCTATCTTGGCATCAATGGCTTGCCATCTTTTCAGCAGACCTTTACCAAATCCCACCATGGAAAATTTGATTTAGAGCGTTTAAATTCTCTTCGTCTGCGAGTTTTGGCACCACTTGAAACCTTATTTGCTAGTCGGAAGCAAAAGGCTGAAAATCTCTTGCAAAAGTGGAATACTTTTCTAAAAAATGCTGCTTTAAGCAAGCAGATGCAAGAATTGATAGCTACCATGGAAGCTCTTGAACAGGAAAGACAAGCCGAAGTTTGGAAGGCGTTCTGTCATGTTTTAGAACAATTTGCGACGGTTTTTGCTGGTTCACAAGTTAGTCTAGAGGATTTCCTAGCCTTGCTCCATTCTGGGATGAGTTTGTCCCAGTATCGCACCATTCCAGCGACAGTGGACACCGTTCTGGTGCAAAGTTACGATCTGATTGCCCCTCTGACTGCTGACTTTGTCTACGCCATTGGGCTGACTCAGGATCATTTACCAAAAATCGCGCAAAATACCAGTCTTTTGACAGATGAAGAAAGACAAAGCCTAAATCAAGCGACTGAAGAGGGTGCGCAATTACTGATTGCAAGTAGCGAAAATCTCAAGAAAAATCGCTATACCATGCTTTCTTTAGTCAACGCCGCTCGTAAGCAGTTGGTGTTGTCAGCACCAAGTCTTCTTAATGAAAATGAGAGAAAGGAATCGGCCTATCTTCAGGAACTGGTGGGTTTTGGATTTAGCCGGATAGAGAAGAAGATTCATCAAAAAAGTCTGTCTAAGGATGATATGGGGTCTTATCACAGTCTTTTGTCTAGTCTGGTTGCCTACCATCAGCAGACAGGTTCTAGTGAAAATGAGCAAGATGTGACCTTTGTCAAGGTTTTGGCTCGTGTCATGGGGAAAAAACTAGATCAAAAAGGTCTTACAAATCCTGCACTCCCAACTAGTCCAAGTAGCAAGCCATTAGAGAAAGAGACCTTGCAGGCTCTCTATCCAACTAACAAGGAGTTTTACTTATCTACCTCTGGTTTGACGGAGTTTTACCGCAATGAATACAGTTATTTCCTCCGTTATGTCTTAGGTTTGCAGGAAGAATTGCGCCTTCGTCCAGATGCTCGCAGTCATGGGAATTTCTTGCACCGTATTTTTGAACGTGCCTTGAAACTGCCTGCTGAAAATCCGTTTGACCAACGACTGGAGCAAGCTATCAAGGAAACCAGCCAAGAACGCGAATTTGAAGCTATTTATCAGGAAAGTTTGGAAGCCCAGTTTACCAAGGAAGTTCTACTTGATGTCGCGCGAACTACGGGCCACATTCTTCGGCATAATCCAGCCATTGAAACCATCCAAGAGGAAGCAACATTTGGTGGTAAAGATCAGGCCTTTATTCAATTGGATAATGGTCGCAGTGTCCATGTGCGAGGCAAGGTTGACCGTATTGACCGCCTGAAAGCTGATGGAGCGTTAGGAGTGGTAGACTACAAGTCTAGTTTAACTCAGTTCCAGTTTCCGAATTTCTTTAATGGCCTTAATTCCCAGCTGCCAACCTATCTTGCTGCTCTTAAGGGAGAAGGAGAGCAGAACTTTTTCGGAGCTATGTACCTAGAAATGGCTGAACCTGTCCAATCTTTATTAGCTGTTAAAAGTCTGGCAGGAGCAGTAGCAGAAGTTAGCAAGTCTATGAAATACCAAGGTCTCTTTTTAGAAAAAGAAAGTAGTCATTTGGGAGAGTTTTATAACAAAAACAAGGCTAATCAGCTGACAGACGAGGAATTCCAGCTCTTACTGGATTACAATGCCCATCTGTACAAAAAGGCAGCTGAGAAGATTTTACAAGGCCAGTTTGCCATCAATCCATACACAGAGAATGGCAGAAGTATTGCCCCGTACGTTCAGCAACACCAAGCCATCACTGGATTTGAAGCCAATTATCACTTAGGACAAGCACGTTTCCTAGAGAAGTTGGACTTAGCTGATGGCAAGCGTCTGGTTGGAGAAAAGCTCAAGCAAGCTTGGTTTGAGAAAATGAGAGAGGAGTTGAATCGATGAAGCCCATTTCCTTTTTAACTGAGGAAGAGATTCAAAAATTGCAAGAAGCAGAAGCGAGTTCGAACAAGGAACAAAAGAAAACAGCCGAGCAAATCGAAGCCATTTATACCGCAGGGCAAAATATCCTTGTTTCAGCGTCTGCTGGTTCAGGGAAGACCTTTGTTATGGCAGAGCGTATTCTGGACCAATTAGCACGTGGCGTGGAAATCAGCCAACTCTTTATCTCGACCTTTACCGTCAAGGCTGCTACTGAACTCAAAGAGCGCTTGGAGAAAAAAATCAGCCAACAAATCCAAGAAACCGATGATGTCGATCTCAAACAACACTTGGGACGTCAATTGGCAGATCTACCAAACGCTGCCATTGGAACCATGGACTCTTTCACACAAAAATTCCTTGGCAAACATGGCTATCTGATTGATATTGCACCGAACTTCCGTATTTTACAAAATGAAAGTGAACAGTTACTCTTAAAGAACGAAGTTTTTCATCAGGTTTTTGAAGAACATTACCAAGGTGAGAATAAAGAGAAATTTAGCCGTTTGGTGAAGAACTTTGCTGGGCGTGGCAAGGATGAACGTGGTCTGCGCCAGCAGGTCTACAAAATCTATGATTTTCTTCAATCCACCAGTAGCCCCCAAAAATGGCTGAGCGACTCTTTTCTCAAAGGGTTTGAAGAAGCTGACTTTGCAATTGAAAAAGACAAACTGACCGAGCAAATCAAGCAGGCGCTTTGGGACTTGGAAAGTTTCTTCCGTTATCATCTGGATAACGATGCCAAGGAGTTTCCCAAAGCTGCCTATTTAGAAGCTGTTCAACAGGTTTTGGATGAAATTAGCTCCTTAAATCAAGAGTCCGATAGTCAGGCTTATCAAGCAGTGCTTGCGCGTGTTGTTGCCATTTCGAAGGAGAAAAATGGTCGAGCTTTGGCTAATTCTAGTCGTAAGGCCGATTTGAAGCCACTGGCTGATGCCTATAACGATGAGAGAAAGGCCCAGTTTGCTAAACTAGGACAACTGGCGGACCAGATAACGATTCTCGACTATCAAGAACGTTATCATGAAGATACCTGGGATCTAGCTAAAATCTTCCAAACCTTTATGAGTGATTTTGTGGAGGCTTATCGAAAACGTAAACGCCAGGAAAATGCCTTTGAATTTGCTGATATCAGTCATTACACCATTGAGATTTTAGAGAATTTCCCACAAGTCCGCGAGGCTTATCAGGAACGATTCCACGAAGTTATGGTCGATGAGTATCAGGATACCAACCACATTCAAGAACGGATGCTGGAATTGCTGTCGAATGGTCACAATCGCTTTATGGTGGGGGATATCAAGCAGTCTATCTACCGTTTCCGTCAGGCAGATCCCCAAATTTTCAATGAAAAATTCCAACGCTATGCGCAAAATCCTCAAGAAGGCAAGTTGATTCTCCTCAAGGAAAATTTCCGTAGTAGTTCAGAAGTGCTGTCAGCAACCAATGATGCTTTTGCACGCCTTATGGACCAAGAAGTCGGAGAGATCAACTATGACAGCATGCACCAGCTTGTTTTTGCCAATACCAAACTGACTCCTAATCCAGACAACAAGGCAGAATTTCTCCTCTACGATAAGGACGACAGCGGACAAGAGGAGGAAGAGAGCCAAACAGAAACAAAACTCACAGGAGAAATGCGCCTAGTCATCAAGGAAATCCTGAAGCTTCATCAGGAAAAAGGTGTTGCCTTTAAAGAAATAGCCCTTTTGACCTCCAGTCGCAGTCGAAACGACCAGATTCTACTTGCCTTATCTGAGTACGGAATTCCAGTTAAAACCGACGGTGAGCAAAACAATTATCTTCAATCCCTAGAAGTACAAGTTATGCTGGACACCCTGCGTGTCATTCACAATCCCCTGCAAGACTATGCCTTGGTAGCTCTGATGAAGTCTCCTATGTTTGGTTTTGATGAGGACGAGTTGGCACGCTTATCCCTTCAGAAAGTAGAAGATAAGGTCCAAGAAAATCTCTATGAGAAACTGGTCAATGCTCAAAAACTGGCAACAAGTCAGAAAAACTTGATTCATACAGCTCTAGCTGAAAAACTAAGTCAGTTCATGGACATCTTGGATTCTTGGCGCTTGTATGCCAAAACACACTCTCTCTATGACTTGATTTGGAAGATATACAACGATCGTTTTTACTATGATTATGTTGGAGCCTTGCCAAACGGACCTGCTAGACAGGCTAATCTCTATGCCCTAGCTCTACGAGCTGACCAGTTTGAAAAGAGTAATTTTAAGGGCTTGTCGCGTTTTATACGTATGATTGACCAAGTTCTAGAAGCCCAGCACGATCTCGCAAGCGTAGCTGTCGCTCCACCTAAAGATGCCGTGGAACTCATGACCATTCACAAGAGCAAAGGACTGGAGTTTCCTTATGTCTTTATCCTCAATATGGATCAGGACTTCAACAAGCAAGACTCGATGTCAGAAGTTATTCTCAGTCGTCAAAATGGGCTTGGTGTCAAATACATTGCCAAGGTAGATACAGAAGCAGTGGAAGCACACTATCCTAAAACCATTAAACTTTCCATTCCTAGCTTGACCTATACGCAGAATGAGAAAGAACTGCAACTGGCTAGCTATTCAGAGCAGATGCGTCTGCTGTATGTTGCCATGACGAGAGCTGAGAAAAAGCTCTATCTTGTCGGTAAGGGCTCTCGTGAAAAGCTAGAAGCCAAGGAATACCCAGCAGTAAACAATGGAAAATTAGATAGCAATACCAGACTGCAAGCAAGAAATTTTCAAGATTGGATCTGGGCTATCAGTAAAGTATTTGCCAAGGACAATCTCAACTTTATCTATCGTTTTGTTGGTGAAGACCAGTTGACTAGAGAAGCTATCGGGGAGTTGGAAAACAGGAGTCCTCTACAAGATAGCTCTCAATCAAGCAACCGTCAGTCAGAGACTATCAAAGAAGCTCTGGAAATGCTGAAAGAGGTGGAAGTTTATAATACTCTTCACCGTGCAGCCATTGAACTACCAAGTGTTCAAACCCCAAGCCAAATCAAGAAATTCTACGAACCCGTTATGGATATGGAAGGGGTAGAAATTACGAACCAAACCAAATCACCAGAGAAGAAAATCAGCTTTGATTTACCAGATTTTTCAACTAAAGAAAAGGTAACAGGAGCTGAGATTGGTAGTGCCACTCACGAACTCATGCAGAGAATTGACCTCAGCCAGCGACCAACGCTTGCTAGCCTGACAGAAACTCTCAAACAAGTTCAAACCAGCCCAGGTGTCAGAGATAAGATCAATCTTTCTAAAATCCTAGCTTTCTTTGACACACCACTTGGTCAGGAGATTCTCGCTAATACCGACCATCTCTACCGCGAGCAACCTTTCTCCATGCTTAAAAAAGATCAAAAAAGTCAGGAAGACTTTGTTGTTCGTGGGATCTTGGACGGCTATCTACTTTATGAGGACAGAATTATTCTTTTCGACTATAAGACAGACCGTTACGATCAACCAATTCAACTCATAGACCGCTATCGTGGTCAGTTAGCCCTATACGGAGAGGCTTTATCTAGAGCCTATTCGATTGAAAACATTGAAAAATACTTGATTTTGCTCGGCAAAGACGAGGTTCAAGTTGTAAAAGTATAACCTAGAAAGGAGACCTCATGACACTTCCAGTTAGAAAATCCCTTCATGATGCAGTTTTACAAGCTTCAAAAGCTGATACTTGGGATCAAGCCACTAAGGAATGGAATGAAGTTTCCTTGATTTTTAATGGCATTGGCCGTAGTAATTGTGTCTGCGGGAACGCCATAAAATACGCCTACGAACTCTTTAACGGAGTTACAGGCCAACGTCTCTTCCCTATAGGAAGCGACTGTGTTCGCCATTTTCATCGTATTAGCCTCGATCGGCAACTAGAAGAGGAAGAAAAACTACTCAGAAAAGTTGAAAACCTAACCAGAAAGGCTCAGAAAAAGGAAAAAATCAA
The DNA here is from genome assembly GCF_000185265.1 of Streptococcus oralis ATCC 49296. Lineage (GTDB taxonomy): Bacteria > Bacillota > Bacilli > Lactobacillales > Streptococcaceae > Streptococcus > Streptococcus oralis_BC. Next base: position 1,499,278 of record NZ_GL622183.1, read on the forward strand.
GGTTAATAAAAGCGATTTTGACGAACGACTTCTAAAATGGTTTTGGGAGAAAGGTGTTTTCAAAGCCAATCGTGGCAATCATTTTGCGCCTGAGAGAGACTATCAGCTCTTCCTAGAGGTCTTTCAAGGCGGAAGTTGGACCAAGGCAGAGCCAAAGAAGAAGGCTCGTATGGAAGAAGTGCTAGAAAAGTGTATCAAACCTTTTTTACTTGGTAAGACAGATGACCAACTCTACCTTGTCAAACTAGGCAAGGAGAAAATCGACTACGAGCAGCATTTACGGATTCAGGCAGAGAAAGAACGCAAGAAAAGAGATAAAATCGCCAAGCAATACGCTGACAACCTCATTCTTGCTATGGGGCCTGCAGAACGAGCCTATCAAGATTACTTCGGCTTTACAGAAACCTTGACCCAAGAAGAACGAATATGGGAGAAAATCCTCTTTGGTAAGAATAGAGAAGAACGGGCTATCAAGGCTAAACAAAACCAGAAAGAGCTGGAAAAGGATCAGCGGATTGCAAATCAAGATCCGATTGAACGAAAGCAGAAGCAGACTTGGCTTCTTAATTCTTATTTTCGGGATTTACCTGATGAAAAAGCTAGATTTTCTCGACTCTTATTAGAATTTCGAAAAAGTAGAGAAGTCTCCTTTTCAGATGATTACTTATCTGAGCATCTCATCGATTTTTTCTACAAGATGAAAGCCTTTGAGTTTGAAATTGCACCAGAACAAGTCCGCGATTTTCTAAAAGAATGCCTTCAGGCAGAACATCTATCATCTGCACAAGAAAGCTGGATTAGAGGGATTCTCCTCAATTGTCTTCATCCGTTTTTAGATAGGTTACTCATATAGAAAAAATCCTACCTTGTCTATGCATGGTAGGATTTAAGTATCACCAAATATGTACTGGTAAAGTTGGACGACTTTCTGAAAACACTGCGTGTCCATTCTTGTTATTTTTTGAGCATTACGCATCCGAAAATCAAAGGTATACAGTTGAAATGGATTGACAGCGCCATCTACCTTGTCCGACGAGACAGGAACGAGCAAGCCTTTTTCTGCCAAACGACGTTGGCCGTGAGTGATAGGACAGACAGCCACAAAACCAGTTTGCAAGGCATATTCTCTCCTAGAAACGACCAAGGCAGGTCGCCGTTTCTGGATTTCTCGACCGACTGATGGATCAAAGTCCAGCCAAATGATATCTTGCTTTTCAGGAATATAGTCAGATTTCGCTATCAAGTGACCTTACCCCTTCAAAATCATTTGTCATTCTCAAATCAGTAATCCCATCAAAAGGATCTTTCAGTTTTGGAGCTAAGACAATGACTCCGTCAATCCCTTTGTAGACAACCATTTCTTGACCTTCTGTCATCCCCAAATTTTTAGGAATAGTCACAGTGATAGAATTCCCTACCTTCCGAGTCTTTACTGTATTCATCGCTCTACCTCCACGAATTAGTATACACTAAGTATATACCTGTTAGCAAAAAAAGTCAAGTAAATCGTGACTGGCATCAAGGATGTTTCGTACCTATACTATTTATCATTTATTGTGGTCAAAGCCTGTGCAAAAGTTCCTCATTTATGATAGAATAGGTAGTAAGAAAGAAAACGTTTTTACTACGTTTTTTTTAGTCGGAAGGGGAAAATATTATGGCTACTATTCAATGGTTTCCGGGTCACATGTCTAAGGCTCGGCGGCAAGTTCAGGAGAATTTAAAGTTTGTTGATTTTGTGACGATTTTGGTGGATGCTCGGCTACCTTTATCTAGTCAAAATCCTATGTTAACCAAGATTGTGGGTGATAAACCAAAGCTTTTGATTTTGAATAAGGCAGATCTTGCTGACCCCGCAATGACCAAAGAATGGCGTCAGTATTTTGAATCACAGGGAATCCAAACTCTGGCTATCAACTCCAAAGAGCAAGTAACTGTAAAAGTTGTTACTGATGCTGCTAAAAAGCTCATGGCTGATAAGATTGCACGCCAGAAAGAACGTGGTATCAAGATCGAAACTTTGCGGACCATGATTATCGGAATTCCAAATGCCGGCAAGTCAACTCTCATGAACCGTTTGGCTGGGAAAAAGATTGCAGTTGTCGGCAATAAACCAGGTGTTACCAAGGGGCAACAGTGGCTCAAAACCAATAAAGATCTGGAAATCTTGGATACACCAGGAATTCTCTGGCCTAAGTTCGAAGATGAAACTGTCGCTCTAAAACTAGCCTTGACTGGAGCAATTAAAGATCAACTACTCCCAATGGATGAAGTGACCATTTTTGGTCTCAATTATTTCAAAAAACATTATCCAGATAAGCTAGCTGAACGCTTCAAACAAATGAAGATAGAAGAAGAAGCACCTGTTATCATCATGGATATGACACGTGCCCTTGGTTTCCGAGACGACTACGACCGCTTTTACAGCCTCTTCGTCAAGGAAGTCCGTGATGGAAAACTCGGTAACTATACCTTAGATACATTGGACGACATTGATGACAACGATTAAAGAAATCAAAGAACTTCTGGCTACTGTCAAAGAATTAGACAATCCTCTTTTTCTAGAATTCGAAAAAGATCCTCGTTCTGGAGTTCAAAAGGAAATCAACAAGCGTAAAAAAGCCATTCAGGCTGAACTGGATGAAGACCTTCGTTTGGAAACTATGCTTTCCTATGAAAAAGAACTGTATAAGCAAGGATTGACCCTAATTGCAGGTGTTGATGAGGTCGGCCGTGGTCCTCTGGCTGGACCCGTAGTCGCTGCAGCTGTTATTTTACCTAAAAATTGTAAGATTAAAGGCCTCAACGATAGTAAAAAAATCCCCAAAAAGAAACATCTGGAAATTTATCATGCTGTTCAAGACCAAGCCTTAGCAATCGGCATTGGAATCATGGATAATCAAGTCATTGACCAAGTCAATATCTATGAAGCAACCAAACTAGCCATGAAAGAAGCAATCTCCCAGCTCAATCCGCAACCTGATCACCTCTTGATAGATGCCATGAAACTGGATTTGTCGATTTCCCAAACAGCAATCATCAAAGGAGATGCCAACTCCCTCTCCATCGCAGCTGCATCTATAGTAGCCAAGGTGACACGGGATGAATTGATGAAGGAATATGACAACCAATATCCCGGCTATGATTTTACAGCTAATGCAGGCTATGGAACAGCTAAACACCTAGAAGAACTGGAAAAATTAGGTGTCACCCCAATTCACCGAACCAGTTTTGAACCAGTCAAAACACTGGTTTCAACTAAGAAAGACAAGTAAGAGGAAATGATTATGGAGGAACAGTCAGAAACACTCAGTTCCAAGAAAGAATTTGCCTTTGCCTCAAGCACCATATTATCCCAAGTTGGACGAGGAATTATTGTTGGTCTTGTCGTAGGGCTAATCGTCGGATCCTTTCGTTTCTTAATCGAAAAGGGTTTCCATCTGATACAAGGACTCTATCAAGATCAAGCGCACCTAGTGCGCAATCTTTTTATCATTGGTCTATTTTATTTAATCGTTTGCTGGCTTAGTGCGAAACTAACTCGGTCAGAAAAAGATATCAAGGGTTCAGGAATTCCTCAAGTCGAAGCCGAACTAAAGGGACTGATGACTCTTAACTGGTGGAGTGTTCTCTGGAAGAAATATGTATTAGGGATTCTTGCTATTGCCAGTGGGCTCATGCTAGGGCGTGAAGGGCCAAGTATTCAACTTGGAGCAGTTGGTGGTAAAGGCATCGCCAAGTGGCTCAAATCTAGCCCAGTAGAGGAACGCTCCCTGATTGCCAGTGGAGCTGCTGCAGGTTTAGCCGCTGCCTTTAATGCACCAATTGCAGGTCTCCTCTTTGTTGTAGAGGAAGTCTATCACCATTTTTCCCGCTTTTTCTGGGTCTCAACTCTAGCAGCCAGTCTCGTAGCAAACTTTGTTTCTCTGCTCATATTTGGCCTAACACCCGTACTGGATATGCCAGACAACATTCCTCTCATGACCCTAGACCAGTATTGGATTTACCTCCTTATGGGAGTTTTTCTCGGGCTTTCTGGTTTTCTCTATGAGAAAGCTGTACTCAATGTTGGTCGAATTTATGACTGGATTGGTCAAAAAATCCATTTGGATAAAGCTTATTATCCAATCCTAGCCTTTATCCTTATCATACCAGTCGGCATCTTCTTACCACAAATCCTTGGTGGTGGAAATCAGCTCGTTCTTTCCTTAACTGAGCAAAATTTTAGTTTCCAAGTTCTATTAGCTTACTTTTTGATCCGTTTTGTTTGGAGCATGATTAGCTATGGAAGTGGTCTTCCAGGAGGAATTTTCCTACCAATTTTGGCGCTTGGTTCCTTGCTTGGTGCCCTAGTTGGTGTCATTTGTGTGAATCTTGGACTTGTCAGTCAGGAGCAATTTCCTATATTTGTTATTCTTGGAATGAGTGGCTACTTTGGAGCAATATCCAAGGCTCCCTTAACCGCCATGATCCTCGTAACTGAGATGGTTGGAGATATTCGCAACCTCATGCCACTGGGCTTAGTGACCTTAGTAGCCTACATCGTCATGGATCTGCTCAAGGGGGCGCCAGTCTATGAGGCCATGCTAGAAAAAATGCTACCAGAAGAAGCGACAGACGAAGGAGAAGTCACCCTCATTGAAATTCCTGTATCAGATAAAATCGCTGGAAAACAGGTTCACGAGCTCAATTTACCACATAACGTACTCATCACCACCCAAGTCCATAATGGCAAAAGTCAAACCGTTAACGGCTCAACTAGAATGTATCTGGGTGATATGATTCACCTGGTGATTCCAAAAAGTGAAATTGGAAAAGTCAAAGATTTGTTGTTGTAAGCTTTATTTTACATAATTTATTTTACGTAAAAAATCATTGAAAGGATTCTCTATGAAAAGAAATAAGGCAATTGCGGTATATTTGATAGGCACATTTAGCCAAATAGTATCAGTTTGTCTTCTTTTCTTTCTCTTGAATCATTTTTCTGTTCAGTCCAATCTATTATCTATTTTAGGAATCTTTCTAGGTGGCATTTCTTCAGCTCTTTGGGGAATCATTGTTGCAAATCACTATTTTCATATTCATTTTAAGAAGATTGTAAACGATTTTTTTAACATTCATACCAGTTATAAACACTATTTATTATCTTTTTTCCTTATTATCCTTGATTTTTCTTTTCTAATGTTTGGTGGGAAAATAATAGAATTTAGCTGGTATCTCCCATTTTTGATGTTCTTCAAATTTATTGTCTTTGGCGGTATAGAAGAGATTGGATGGCGATATGTTTTTCAACCAATTTTACAAGAAAAGCTACCGTATTTTCACTCAACAATCCTAACCTTTTTCAGCTGGGCACTTTGGCATCTGTTGTTCTTTTGCATAGATGGTTCCCTAGCAACTCTGCAAATTCTACCATTTTTATTTGGATTGCTGACGAATTCTTTCATACTCTCAGCTCTTTATAACAAAACAAAGAATCTCTGGATTTGCGTTATGACACATTCGATCATTAACGTCTTGTCTCATCTAACCATAGACACTGTTCGATACGAAACCTACCTGATTAGAATCTTCATCATCTTGGTATCCTGCTATATGGTAGTACATAAAAAAGATGTGCATAGTCGGTAGCTGATTTTGTTGGAAACAGTATTATTCTTTGGAAAAGTTATTTGCTAAGGAGGACATACATCATAATGAAAATACTCGATGTTTTATATAATTTTTATGGTGATTTTGATTTCATTGAAGAAAAATACAATGAAAAATACGAAGGTATTCTTATCAATATAAAGGAAGAGCAAGGGTATAAAAGATGCCGCTTGGCAAAAAGAACACCAATAAAAGAAGGATATTTTACAGTTTTTTGGAAAAAAGACCAAAACAACAAGAACATTCCTTATACCAATGAGGACTTAGGAAATGAACTTATAATCGTTATCATTGATAATGATAAGAGAGGACTATTCATTATTCCAAACGAGGTGGCTATTCGTAAAAACATTCTGTCGACAAAAGATAGCAATGGAAAAATGTCTATGCGATTTTATCCTCCTTGGTGCTCAAATTTAAATACAACAGCTCGAGCAACACAAAAATGGCAATTGCAATATTTTAGAGAAATTAAAGTATAAACATATTGCCGGATTACATACACACAAAAGACCTGTTTCTTATGATTGTGGAACCAGGTCTTTTTTTTTTTTCTAGAATCCATCAAACACTTATAACATCTTTCCGAAAAACTATAATTTTCTTGAAAAATATATAAGTCTATGCTATACTACTAGTAGACTAATTTAGGGAGAAAATCATGAAACGTGAGATTTTACTAGAACGAATCGACAAACTAAAACAAATCATGCCCTGGTATGTTCTGGAATACTACCAATCTAAGCTTGCTGTGCCCTACAGTTTTACAACCTTGTACGAATACCTCAAGGAATACGATCGATTTTTCAGCTGGGTTTTGGAGTCTGGTATTTCAGATGCTGATAAAATGTCTGACATTCCTTTATCAGTCCTGGAAAATATGTCTAAAAAAGACATGGAATCCTTTATCCTATACCTACGAGAACGACCTTTGCTGAATGCCAATACAACCAAACAAGGCGTTTCACAGACAACCATCAATCGAACTTTATCAGCACTTTCCAGTCTTTACAAATATCTAACCGAGGAAGTTGAAAATGATCAAGGAGAACCCTATTTCTATCGCAATGTAATGAAGAAAGTTTCAACCAAGAAAAAGAAAGAAACACTTGCTGCTAGAGCTGAAAACATCAAGCAAAAACTTTTTTTAGGTGATGAAACTGAAGGTTTTCTAACTTATATCGACCAAGAGTATCCACAACAGCTCTCAAATCGTGCTCTGTCGTCATTCAATAAAAATAAGGAACGTGATTTAGCAATTATTGCCCTTCTCTTGGCATCTGGTGTTCGCTTATCTGAAGCTGTTAATCTGGATCTAAGAGACCTCAATCTCAAAATGATGGTTATTGATGTCACTCGAAAAGGTGGCAAACGCGACTCGGTCAATGTCGCGGCCTTTGCAAAACCTTATCTAGAGAATTATCTAGCCATTCGGAATCAACGCTATAAGACGGAAAAGACAGATACAGCGCTCTTTCTGACACTCTACCGAGGTGTTCCTAATCGGATTGATGCTTCCAGTGTTGAAAAAATGGTCGCAAAGTACTCTGAGGACTTCAAAGTTCGTGTAACACCCCATAAACTACGCCATACCTTAGCAACTAGGCTCTATGATGCAACTAAATCTCAAGTTTTAGTCAGTCACCAATTAGGACATGCCAGCACACAAGTCACTGATCTCTATACCCATATCGTCAATGATGAACAAAAGAATGCTTTGGATAGTTTATAAGTGTTACATATTATAAATTATGTAAATCAACTATCGTTAAAAAAACGAAAGATAAAAGGAATTGATCTTTCGTTTTTTTGTTATTTAAACTCAATCCAGTAATTACGGTGAGGCTCTATAATTACTGGTTTACCCCAAAAGGCTTGCAGATAGGCTAGATTTGCTGAGCTTACAGGTTTTTTTGAATCATTGTACTGCTCAGCACTCTCTTTAGTTAGAAAACATTTTACTGCTTCATAAGAAGTTCCATCAGATGATTCTCTTTCGATTCCCATATACGAAATTTCGTCACCATTTTTAAGATCGTCAGTTAACAGTTTACCAATAAAGAACACTGTCTTATTTTTCATAAATTCATAAGCCTTACTATTTTCCAGTCGGTTATTTGCTGCAGCATACATAATACAAAAACTATCAACAATATCTTTCAAAGGCATTAAGTCCTCTTTGCTTACTTTGATTTCATCGGGCAGTAGACCGCCAATTATAAGATTTTGGAAATAGGCTTGCTGGATTACATTATCTAAAGCCATTCCTAAAGGTATTTGAACAGCCTGGTATCCTAAAGGCTGAAGCTCTTTGTATTTCATATCATAATGTTCTTGTGTGATGCTTATATTTAAACTTTCAGTTTGATAAATTTCTTCATTTTCATTTTTCATCTCTATTATAATCTAATCAGCATGATTATTAAGTTTAACCCTAATAAAAGAATCCATCATAAATGGATTCTTTTTCCTTACCCCACTACTGCTTCAGCGATTTCTTCACGGCTAATACCAGCAAAGTAGCGTGTAATATCAATAGTTTCTAAGGCCTTAAGAACATCTTCGCGTTCGTATTTCACGTCACGGAGGACATCTTCTACTGCAGCAACGTCCTCGATACCAAAGAAGTCACCATAAATTTTGATGTCTTGGATTTTTGATTCAAGAACATTGGCAAAGACTTCTACCTTACCACTAGTGAATTTTGTTCCACGACGGACGTTAAACTCAGGTGATTTGCCGTAGTTCCAGTCCCAAGTACCAAACTTTGTATCCTTGATGCGATTGATTTCAGCCAATTCTTCCTCAGAAAAAACGTATTCAGTCATCTCTGGGTACTCTTTTTTCATGTATTCCAATAGTAAATCACGGAATTCTTCAACTGTGATTTTTTCTGGTAATTCATTGACAATATTGGTTACACGGGCACGGACAGATTTCACACCTTTTGATTCAAATTTATCTTTTGAAACCTTGAGGGCGTTAGCAAGGACTGACAAATCAACGTCAAAGAGCAAGCAACCGTGGTGCATGATACGCCCATTGATATAGGCTTGGGCATTGCCACAGAATTTCTTACCTTCAATCTCAAGGTCATTACGGCCTGTAAACTCAGCTTTAACACCGAGTTGAGCCAAGGTATTGATAACTGGAGTTGAAAAACTCTTAAAGTCAAAGGCCTTGTTTTCATCTTCTTTTGAAATGATGGTGTAGTTGAGATTGTTCAGATCGTGATAAACAGCTCCACCACCACTGATACGGCGGACTACCTCAATGCCATTTGCACGGACATAATCACGGTTGATTTCTTCGATAGTATTCTGGTGACGACCAACAATGATAGAAGGTTTGTTAATCCAAAGTAGGAAGATTTGATCCTCATCCAAAAGGTGTTTAAAGGCATATTCTTCCAAGGCGATATTAAAAGCAGTGTCGTTTGAATGATTGATAATGTATTTCATAGTATTTCCAAAAATTTAGTTTTTAAATTCTGTTCATAGCAATCAAATTTTCTAAAGTGGTAAAAAGAAATGTAACGTGTTATCGTTACATTTCTCGGAAAAATTGAGACAAGAGGCTCAATTTTTAGGCATGGAACTCTAATAGAGGTCGCTGCCGTCCGTACTACTTTAAGAAAATTTAGTTGAAAATCTTATTTATTTTTTCTTAGGTGAATGGATAGCCATTCCTAGAACATCCGCAAATGCTTCGTACATCACTTCAGAGTAGGTTGGGTGTCCGTGGATGGTCTTCAGCATTTCCTCAACAGTGATTTCCATTTCGATAATGCTTGATGCCTCGTTAATCAATTCTGCGGCTGCAGGACCAATGATGTGCACACCAAGGATTTCCCCGTATTTCTTATCTGCAATGACTTTTACGAAACCTTGAGCAGCATCCGATGCAATGGCACGACCGTTGGCAGCAAAGTTGAATTTACCGATTGCAACATCGTATTTCTCACGTGCTTGTTCTTCAGTCAAACCTACTGCTGCTACTTCAGGGAGAGTATAGATGGCTGCAGGAGTCAAGTTCAATTTGGCAACAGCATGATTTCCTTTGAGGGCATTTTCAGCGGCAACTTCACCCATGCGGAAGGCTGCGTGCGCCAACATCTTAGTACCATTGATGTCACCTGGTGCGTAAATTCCTGAAACAGAAGTTTCCATGTATTCGTTGACCTTGATACGACCACGATCCAATTCAAACTCAACATCGCCAATTCCTTCAAGGTCTGGCACACGACCGATTGAAAGGAGCGCTTTGCTTGCAATGATATCGTCTTTTCCTTCAACTTTAATACGAAGTTGACCATTTTCCTCGATGATTTCTTGCAGTTTAGTACCTGTCAAGATGGTCATTCCTTTACGTTCAAGGATCAAGCGAAGGTTCTTAGACACTTCCGCATCCATAGCTGGAACGATACGATCCATCATTTCGATAACAGTCACTTTTGAACCAAATGTCATGAAGGCTTGGCCGAGTTCGATACCGACAACCCCACCACCGATGATTACGAGGCTTTCTGGCACTTCGTTCATTTCAAGAATATCATCGCTGGTCATCACAAGTGGAGATTCCATACCAGGGACGTTAATCTTGCTGACTTTTGAACCACCGGCAAGGATGATTTTCTTGGTTTCAAGTAACTCTGAACCATTAACCAAGACATTCTTATCTTTAGTAATAGTACCAACACCCTTATGAACAGTAACTCCGTAACTACGAAGAAGACCCGCAACACCACCTACCAAGGTATTGACAACTTTAGATTTAGTTTCTAAAAGTTTATCCATATCAACAGTGAAGTTTGGATTTTCGATGACGATACCACGATTTGCTGCATGACCGATGTTTTCGATGATTTCAGCATTGTGAAGGTAGGTCTTAGTTGGGATACAGCCGCGGTTCAAGCAAGTTCCACCGAGTTCAGATTTTTCAACAAGGGCAACCTTCCCACCAAGTTGAGCAGCTTTAATGGCCGCTACATATCCAGCAGGACCCCCACCAATCACAACGATATCAAAGGCGTCATCACTCTTACCGTCGTCGTTTGAGGCACTAGCTGCAGGCGCCTGGCTAGCTTCTGGCGCTACAGCACCAGCTGTTGGGATGTTTTCTCCTTCTTCACCAAGGTAACCGATGACTTCCGTTACAGGGACAGTTTCACCATCTCCTTTGAGGATGGCAATCAAGTATCCATCTTCTTCGGCTTCCAATTCCATGCTGACTTTGTCAGTCATGATTTCCAAAAGGATTTCTCCTTCTTTTACAAATTCTCCGACTTTCTTATTCCATTGGACGATTTGTCCTTCTGTCATATCCACGCCGGCTTTTGGCATAATTACTTCTAAGGCCATGTCTTACTTCCTTTATCTAAAACTCTAAAATAACAATAGCTAACTTAAACCAACATTGAGATTGGGTTCTCAATTAAGGCTTTCAAGTCTTTCATAAACTTAGCACCAGCCATACCATCTACAACACGGTGGTCAATAGTTAAACCAAGGCTCATGATAGGACGAATAACAATCTCACCATTGACAACAACAGGTTTCTCTACTGTTGAGCTAACCCCGAGGATTGCTGAGTTTGGTTGGTTAATAATCGGACCAAAGGACTGAACACCAAACATTCCCAAGTTACTAATTGTGAAGGTTGAATTTTGCAGTTCGCTTGGAGCCAATTTACCATCCAAGGTACGACCAATCACGTCTTTAAAGGCTACTACTAACTCTGACAAGCTCATTTTTTCAGCATTGTAAACAACTGGTGTCATCAATCCATTATCCATACCAACCGCCATCGCAAGGTTGACATAGTTATGAGTGATAATGGTCTTGCCGTCTTCTGTCAATGAAGCGTTGATGTATGGGTGTTTCATCAATGTTTTCACAACAGCGAGTGAAAGAAGGTCTGTTACAGTAGTCTTCTTACCAGTTGCTTCCATAATCGGATCAAGAACCTTCTTACGAAGAGCCAACATTTCTGACATATCGACATCATAGTTGAGTGTGAAGGTTGGCGCAGTTAGGTAGGATTCAACCATACGTTGCGCGATAACCTTACGCATTGGTGTCATTGGAATACGCTCAATCTCACCGTAAGGAGTGATATTGTCTGGAACTTCTTCCACTTTTTCAATCTGAGCAGGAGACTTGATAGTATCGTTTTCGATATTTTCAGGAAGCAAGGCCAAAACGTCCTTCTTCATGATCTTACCACGGTGACCCGTTCCTTGGATTTCCTGCCAAGCAATGTTATGTTCGAGGGCAATTCGTTTTGCAAGTGGCGAAATGCGAACCACGTTTGTGTCTTTATAAGTTTCCACGTCTTCTTTGTGGACACGACCGTTTGCACCTGAGCCAGAAACGTCGTAGAGGTTGATCCCTAGATCATTCGCTAACTTTCTAGCCGCAGGAGTCGCTCTTAGCTTGTCATCAGCCATGACCTCTCCAATTCTATACTAAGATATTAAGGACGAAAAGAGTTCTGCACCTAAAAGATACAAAGTTTCTCGTCTTTTTTATTTTATTTACATAACTTATATTATGTATTATTCTTTGTTATATGTCTTACGGATGGCATCTTTGATGCTTTCCACTGTTGGAATCATTGCATTCTCTAAATTTTGTGCGTAAGGCATTGGCACATCTTCTCCGGCGCAACGGCGGATTGGTGCGTCTAGATAATCAAATGCTTCTGATTCTGAAATAATAGCTGAAATCTCTCCGATATAGCCACTTGTTTTGTGAGCATCGTTGACAAGCACCACCTTACCAGTCTTCTTCACTGAGTTAATGATGATATCCTTATCAAGTGGAACGAGGGTACGTGGGTCCACAATTTCAACTGAAATTCCCTCTTCTGCTAATTCTTCAGCAGCTTGAACCACACGACGAAGCATTTTACCATAAGTAACGACTGTTACATCTGTACCTTCACGTTTGATTTCACCAACTCCAAGTGGGATTGTGTAGTCTGGATCAACTGGCACTTCCCCTTTTTGGTTAAATTCTGACTTGTATTCAAGGATGATAACAGGGTTGTTATCACGTATAGAAGACTTGAGCAGTCCTTTCATATCCGCAGGTGTACCTGGAGCTACAACCTTAAGTCCTGGAATGTGAGTGAACCAAGACTCTAGTGATTGCGAGTGCTGAGCCGCAGAACCAACTCCATTACCAGCTGCACAACGGACAGTCATTGGAACCTGACCTTTACCACCAAACATATAACGTGTTTTAGCAGCTTGGTTGACGATATTGTCCATGGCAATAACCGAGAAGTCCATGAAGGTCATATCGACGATTGGACGAAGTCCTGTCATGGCTGCTCCTGCTGCTGCTCCAGAGATGGCAGCTTCAGAAATCGGACAGTCACGGACACGTTCTGGACCAAATTCTTCGAGCATTCCAACAGAAGTTCCGAAGTCTCCTCCGAAGACACCGACGTCTTCTCCCATCAAGAATACATTTTCATCGCGACGCATTTCCTCAGACATAGCAAGGATAATGGTGTCACGGAACGACATTGTTTTTGTTTCCATTTTTATCTCTTTCTCCTTAGTCTGCGTAAATATCTTCAAATGCTGATTCTAGTGGTGGGAATGGGCTTTCTTCTGCAAATTTAACAGAAGCTTCTACTGCTTCCTTGACTTGTGCTTGAATTTCTTCCAATTCTTCTGCACTTGCAATATTGTTTTCAATGAGGTATTTGCGAAGGTTTTCGATTGGGTCTTTTTGTTTCCACAATTCCACTTCTTCACGCGTACGATATTTACCAGGGTCAGATGATGAGTGACCAAGCCAGCGATAGGTTACACTTTCGATCAAGACTGGGCCATTGCCACCACGAACATGATCTACAGCTTTCTTAAATCCTTCATAGACATCGATGACATTGTTTCCATCTTCGATAAACATTCCAGGAATTCCGTAAGCAGCACTACGTTGATGGATGTGCTCTACATTGGTCATTTTCTTGATATCCGCAGAGATCCCATAACCGTTGTTAATGCAGTAGAAAATGACTGGCAGGTTCCAGATAGAAGCCATGTTCACTGCTTCGTGGAAAACACCTTCGTTGGTCGCGCCATCTCCAAAGAAGCAAACGACGATTTTTCCAGTATGTTGCATTTGCTGACTGAGGGCTGCACCGACAGCGATTCCCATACCACCACCTACAATACCATTGGCACCAAGGTTACCAGCATCCAGGTCAGCTATATGCATAGAACCACCTTTTCCTTTACAGGTTCCAGTGTATTTCCCGAGGATTTCAGCCATCATTCCATTGAGGTCAATCCCCTTAGCAATAGCTTGCCCGTGTCCACGGTGATTTGAGGTAATCAGATCATCTGGATTAAGAGCCAGCATCGCTCCGACGTTAGCAGCTTCCTCTCCGACAGAAAAGTGAGTCATACCGGGAACTTTCCCCTTTTTCACTAACTGAGCAATTTTTAAGTCCATGCGACGGATTTCTTCCATCTTACGGAACATCTCTAGCAAAAGATTCTTATCTAAAGTTGACATAATCTTGCCTTTCTAACTTTGTACTTACCTTACTATTTTACCTTTTTTAGTATACACTGTCAAAGTATATGGCTATTAAAATTTCACAATATAAAAAAATAAATCCCTGTTAAAACAGGGATTCTCTCTAGTTAGAGCATTTTTTCACAAAGTGCTTTTTCAGGATAATTTCTTAAAATTAGCTCAATCTTTTCATTACGGTTTTCAAACGCCATTGATACAAACAACCAGAAACAATCAAGCTGGCAATTAACCCAATCCAGTAGGCAAATGCCCCTAAGTCAGTTGCTTGATCTAGTAGATATCCTAGAGGTATCGCTACTCCCCAATATCCGATTAGACCAAGATAGAAAGGAACGATAGTGTCCTTATACCCTCTTAAAATTCCTTGGAGCGGAGCCGCAAAGGTATCAGCTAGCTGGAAAAAGAGACTGTATGTCAGGAAAACAGCCGTGGTTTCAATGAACTGAGAGTCATTCCCATATAGACTTGCTACACGATCTCTAAAAATGTAGAGAAAAGATAGGGTAAGACCTGCAAAAATAAGGGCGGTTACTCTTCCCAGACGAGCATAGGTTTTTGCATCCTCAAAACGTTTAGCCCCCACCTCGTAAGACACAACAATCGCCATAGCAGAGGAGATACTCATAGGAAAAGCATACATGAGACTCGAAAAATTCATAGCTGACTGGTGGCTAGCGATGATGAGCGATGAAAACTTAGCCATGATCAGTCCCACCACGGAGAATATAGCTACTTCCGCAAAGACGGTTCCCCCGATTGGTAGACCTAATCGGAGACCTTCCTTGATTTTATCTATATTGAGTGAAATAGGTCTTTCAAGATGTAGCTCTTTTAACCTTTCCTGTTTGAACAAAACAAGCAGGGAAATACCCAATAAAACCCAATAGGCTAGCGAAGTTCCTAGCCCTGCTCCTGCACCACCAAGCTCAGGAAAACCGAATGCTCCATATATCAAGAGATAGTTAAAACCACTATTGAGCGGAAGTAACAAAAGCATGAGATACATAGATAGCTTAGTCAATCCAAGAGAATCTAACAAAGACCGAATGACACTAAAAAGCAACAAGGGAATAATCCCGATAGAAAGGTACCAAAGATAAGAAACTGCAACTGAAGCTACTTGAGCTTCTAGTCCGATGTTGTTTAAGACAGGTGGCGCTAAGAATACTACCATTCCAAGCAAGACCAAAGACAGTCCGAAAGCCAAGTAGATAAATTGGTAAAAGTCAGATGCTACTTCTTCCTTTTTACCCCGTCCCAGATGATGGCCGATGATGGGAACCATGGCCGAAACAATCCCTGTTAAAAAAGTAAAGAAAGGATTCCATAGACTCGTTGCAGTTGATACTCCTGCCA
Organism: Streptococcus oralis ATCC 49296; assembly: GCF_000185265.1. Classification (GTDB taxonomy): domain Bacteria; phylum Bacillota; class Bacilli; order Lactobacillales; family Streptococcaceae; genus Streptococcus; species Streptococcus oralis_BC. Next base: position 1,514,844 of record NZ_GL622183.1, read on the forward strand.
AGTCCATGGTATTGTACTGTCCAGTCATGGTTGTATCAACAAATGAGGCAGAATAATTGGCAAATTGATAAATCAGGATAGGGAAAAATATCTTAAGAAATAAGACAAACTTGTCTTTAAATTGATGGGTTGGATACATATACGCTCTCTATTCTTATCATTTTCAGAGCAGAATCCCATCTAGTTTTTGTAGACGATTTGTCCCTTACAGATGGTATATTTAACCTGCCCTTTTAAAGTTTCACCGATAAATGGTGAATTAGCTGCTTTTGAAGCAAAGTGTGAGTCCACAAGGCGATCAGCCTTGGCATCAAAGATAGTGATGTCCGCTGGACCATTTTCAGCTAAGTAACCAGCTTCAAAGTTGTAAAGTTTGGCTGGATTAACAGTCATTTTTTCAAGCAATTCCATCAAGCTTAGCTCACCAGCTTCCACCAAATAAGTTAAACCGAGAGATAGAGAGGTTTCCAAACCGGTCATACCAGATGGTGCTTTGGTGATATCTTCAACATTTTTCTCATCTGCATGGTGAGGCGCGTGGTCAGTGGCGATAACTGTGATAACACCTGACTTGAGACCTTCGATAACGGCACGACGGTCTGACTCCAAACGAAGCGGAGGATTCATTTTAGCATTACTACCTTGAGTCAAGAGAAGAGCTTCTGTCTTAGAGAAATGCTGTGGCGCTACTTCTGCTGTGACTTGCACTCCCAAACCTTGAGCGAATTCCACTACCTTGACACTTTCCTCCTTAGACAAATGCTGGATGTGAACATGGGCCTTGGTTGCGTAGGCAATCATAACATCACGCGCAATCATAGCGTACTCAGCTACCCCTGTCGCTCCACAGATATGGAAATGTTCCTTAGCGATATTTTCGTTAAATCCAAGAATCCCATTCAAACCTGGATCTTCCTCATGAAGACTAATAAAAGTATTAAGTTTTTTAGCTTCTTCCATGGCTTCCTTGACCACTTTACTGCTCTCAAGCGGAATACCGTCATCAGAAAAACCAACAGCTCCAGCTTCTAAGAGTGCCTTAAAGTCTGTCAAGTCTTGGCCATTAAAGTTCTTGGTAATAGTCGCAACTGTCTTGACATTGATTTTTTCCTTGGCAGCTGACTGAAGAACTTCTTGCAAAGTTTCTACGTCCGAAATGGTTGGACTAGTATTAGCCATCATGACAACCGTTGTAAAACCACCTGCAGCAGCCGCTAGTGCCCCAGTATGGATGTCCTCCTTGTGGGTCTGACCAGGTTCACGGAAATGAACATGAATATCAACTAGTCCAGGCGCAACTACAAGACCCGTAGCATCAATTAGCTCTGCTCCTTCTTCCTTGATTTCCGGAGCAATTTTGATAATTTTCCCATCTTGGACTAAAATATCACACACATGATCCAAACCAGACTTAGGATCCATTACACGACCGTTTTTGATTAGTAGCATCTGCTTTCTCCTTTATTCATAGAAATCAACTTGGGTATCCAACAATTTATCCCCATCATAAACAAACTTGGCTGAAAAGAAGGGTTTGTCCTCTAAAAGCCACTCAACAAAGGTATGATCACCTTCCCAAGTCGGCTTGCTTAAGACTTCATCATAGGGAACCCATTCTAAGGTTCCCTCATTGCAGTCAACCAACTCACCTTCAAACTCTGTCACCTTAAAAACATAGGTGTACCAGTCTAAATCTGGCGTGAATTCTGGAAAAGTGATAACGCCTTTTAGAACTGGCTTGGCTTTGAGCCCTGTTTCTTCTAGGATTTCACGCGCAGCGCATTCCTGTGGAGTCTCACCTCGCTCTAGCTTACCACCCACACCAATCCATTTTCCTTCATGGACATCGTTGGGCTTCTTATTGCGATGAAGCATGAGCAGTTCTTTTCCGTTATCAATGTAGCAAATCGTCGCTAACTGAGGCATATTCTCTCCTTATCTAAGCCAATCGATTGGCTCTTGTCCTGTCTCTTTTAAGAATGCATTGGCCTTGGAAAAAGGCTTGGAACCCCAAAATCCTCTATAAACCGATAACGGACTAGGATGGGCTGATTCGATAATCAAGTGGTGAGGATTGGTAACCAAGGCCTTCTTCTTGCGTGCATAAGCACCCCAGAGTACAAAGACTACAGGTCTGTCTAGATTATTGACAACCCGAATCACAGCATCTGTAAATGGCTCCCATATCTGCCCAGCATGACCATTGGCCTGACCAGCAGGAACCGTCAAGCAAGCATTGAGAAGTAAGACTCCTTGCTCAGCCCAAGACGTCAAATCATGTGATTTCTTAACGCCGATATCATCTGACAATTCTTTTAAAATGTTTTGCAAAGACGGCGGAGCTGGGATTGAGTCAGGTACAGAAAAGCTCAAACCCTGCGCTTGACCTGGCCCGTGATAGGGGTCTTGCCCTAGAATCACCACCTTAACTTCTTCCAGAGGAGTAGTCAAGAGAGCCTGAAAAACCTTTTCCTTAGGTGGATAAACAATTCCCTGGGCATAGATCTGCTCCATAAACTGATTGATTTTCCCAAAATAACCCTCAGGTAATCGCTCCTTAATCAAAGCATGCCAAGATGAGTGTTGCATCGCCAACTCCTTCGTTTTTACTGCCTCTATTATAGCAAAAAGTGGCTATTGAAACCACTTTTTACAGTTCTTATATATACTGTTATTGATCCTAATATTTGACATTAGTATTCACAGTATCAATCAGCCATTAAAAACTTTTCGATTGTATCAATAGCATAGGAAAGTTGATTATTTACAGACATCATCCGTTCAAGATTAGCGTCCATATAGTAGAGTTCAGATAAACCACCCCTAGGGAGAAAGAGTGAATAGTGGATATTCATCTTCTCTCGAGTACTTAACTCTATATGATTGCTTATGATATACTTTAACTCTTTTAACGAATTTACTTGAGCAACCACACCTTTTAACTGATATTGCTCGATGAGGTTTAGTAAATTGTCAATCTCTTCAATGACTTTAGCTTCCATATCATCCCCTCTTAGGAAAAGCACTACATAGCATCCAAACAATCCAGCAAGTCCTGGTAAGAATGGACTTCATAAGTTGGCTGGGCTTGTGTGTGATTTTCAAGGCGATGAGGGTTGTACCAGATAGTGTCAATTCCAGCATTATTACCACCTTGAATATCAGCTGTAAGGGAATCTCCAATCATCAGCGTCTTTTCTTTATCAAATCCAGCAATCTCTTGACCGATTTTTTCATAAAATAGTGCATCAGGTTTTTGAGTTTGCAACTGCTCAGAGATAAAAACTTGGTTGAAATAGGGAGCCAGACCTGATTGAGCCAGACGACCCGTCTGAATGGCAGTAATGCCATTTGTCGCAGCATACAAGTCATAATCACGTTCGATGAGGCTGTCCAAAAGTTCATGAGCGCCCGAAAGAGTTTGCCCCTGCTGGGCTAGAAAAAACTGGTAACGCTGAGCAAGTAACCTACCGTCTTTCTCCAGTCCAAAATGGGCAAATAAACGAGAAAAGCGCGTGTTAATCAGTTCTTGTTTACTGATTTTCTTTTGCTCCAAGTTCTTCCAGAGAGCCTTGTTCATAGGAACATAATAGTCTTTATAAACTTGAATATCCGCAACTCCTTCTTCCTTTAGAAGTTGCGTCAAAGCCACATCCTCAGCAGCATCAAAATCAAGCAAGGTGTGGTCAAGGTCGAAGAGTAGAAATTTGTAGGGCATTGATTTTCCTTTCTGAAAATTCATTAAGAACATTATAGCATAAATGAATCTTTGATTTATTGAGTTTCAAATACTTTTTACACTCACATTTTGACCGTGCTCAAGTGCAAATCTAAAACTAGTCAGCAAAACTTCTATTAAATCTTTTCCGGAACTCGTTATGAAATAATGTGATAAATTTGTTATATGCTCTGCGATATTATTTCCCCAAGGAGGAGTGAGTGACAAATCTTCAAAATCCCATATAACATCCTGAGGGAGAAATTTTTTTAACTCCTCTATGATAGATAACAACTCCTCTATTCCTCTTTCAACAGATTCAAAAGGAACATCTCCCCAGTAAAGCTTATTCATTATTACTGGGTATCTACTTCCCCACTCATTATTCTCTAATCGAATGAAAATAGTCGAAAAGAATGAATTAAAAAGACTCCCTTCTCCTATAGTCCACCAATTATAACCAACCATTAACCCTACAGACATAGATATTCTCCTATTCATTTTTAATATTATTTAACGTCAAATAAAGTTTTATATTGATAGTATCTAAAACATACATTCATTATCCCCTACCCCAACTCCTTGGCTATTCTGCTCTTTTCAAGTTTTCCCTTGGTAATTCGTTTCCATAAAACAAGTGGATTTAGACTATAGGATAAACGTAGGAGGAAATAATTAACCCATTCGATTAGGGCAAAAAGTTGTATCAGTGTGGCTATAATAGCCAGTTGGAAACTCTGTGTATTCCAGACAATAAAAGGAAAGCCTGAAATAAGTAAAACAAGGTCTAGTATTCTGAAACCACCATATAGTTTGGGGACACTAGCGCTTCCGAACTGAGGTTTCGAGAGTCTTCTAATCAAAATCGCCCAATAGATTGAACCTTGAAGCAAAATAAATGTCAGTAAAGACAGAGGATAGAGAATGGTTGCTAGACTATTCCAATCACCAAGCCGATTTTTCAAAAGGAAAAAACACAACCAAAAGGATAGGACGGCTGTAAACTCTCCCAAACAAAGGGACACCAACTCTTTTCTAACTTTCTCTTTTTGTATGTTCATCATTTCCCCCATCTATCTATCATCCTCTATCGGAAAAAAGCCTTTCGATCCAATTTCTAGTCAAAATTTCACAGAATAAAGGCGTTCTAAGCGTCGAACAGTTTAGTTCCTTTAATATCAATGTAATTCTAAGTTTAGAATTACATTAAAATAAATGTTTTAGAGCTATTCTAAGTCTATGATAGCCTTAAAATTTGATTTTTAAAGGATTCTAAAGCTAGAATGGCTCTAAAATCACGAGAATGAAGCTATTCGAAGCTTAGAAGACCTTTTTCTAAACTTCATACTCACTTTAACTAGTAGGACTTACAATTTTTCTGATGAGCTTTAAGTTTTTTGATAGCCCAATCATAGTGACTGGAAGTGGCACTCACAAAGTAGGAGCCTAGACTTGTCCCACCTGTCCATTTATAGATACCTTTTGTGAACAATTCGTCATTACTGAAGCCTTCCATCAACTCTAAAACCTCTCTATGCGATTGATCGAGGAGTTTAATAGCTTCTTCTAAGGAAGTTCTCTGGTGCTTCTTCCAAAAAGCGACATTCATTTCTCCATAAGTTTTCCAATTATAAGGCTCAGGGAGAAAAGGTCTTTCATGTCCCTTTTGATTAGAATGTACCCAGGTCAAAAGTAACTGATGCCATTCATAGAGATGGATCAGAACATCTCTTAGATTTTTATCTCTTTTCCAGTGAGCTTCTTTTTTCTTTTGGTCTTTTGAAAAATCAAAAGAAGTCTGTAACTCCTCTTCACTTAACTGAGAAATTAGGAGATTAAGTTTTTCATAGTTTTCCTTAGAGGCTAACACTAGCTCCTCTTTTGTTTTTGGTCTAGTCACAGGATTTCTCCCTTCATTTTCTAGTAGTTTAAGGTGTTTTCTTACTTCATTATACCATAATCAAAAAGCAGTTCTTCATTTTAAGAAAAACTGCTTCTACTAACTATTTTTTATGCTTATAGTCACTACTTTACATATAAATCTTTAAAGAGACCGTCCACTTCTGCTATCTGATAGAGCAAGTGGGACAGTTCTTGGTAATCTTCTTTTAAACACGAAAGGTGGGCTTGGCCAAATAGAGTAGCCAATTCCTCTTTTAATCTTGCCCCTTCTGGATCATGAACTTTTAAGAACTTACTGAGATAGAGATTTCGAACAGCTGCAAGTTTAAAGCTGAAGTACTGATGCAATTGTTTTTGCTCTGTATTTAATCCATTTTCAGCAACTGCTTTTGCATAACATTCCAAAACACCGTTTTGGCCATTCAGATATCGGTTTTTCATAATCCTTGCCGTTTCCTGATAGATTTCAGTCTGACTAGGACTCTTGACCTTCTTAAAATTTCCCCACATGGAGTAAGATCCACGCTTATAGTCAATAGTCTCTGCCTTCCAGGCTTCTAATATGTCATTAAAAGCAACCTTCATGCAGGCAAAACCAGCTGGATCATGCAAATAGAGGTGCTGATGATCAATGCCATACACGGTTACGAAGTGATCCACACCATAAAGGATTGTGTGATTAGGATTGTAGGTCAGATGGCCCATATCAAGAGGTCCCAGTACGACAGGTCCATTGGACAGAAAGGTTTCTAACTTTCCTTTAATCTCTTCCAAATCTACTTCAGTTCCATCTTTTAGATAGAAATCCTCATAGTCAAACCCAAGTATTTTTAAGGAATGGGAGATGGAAAGATCTGGCATTCCGTTATCAAAGAATACTAGAGGGTGCTGGTCATCTTCCTTTACGATACTAGCGCCATTTCCCATTACCATGATTGCCTCTAGAAAGTCTGCTTTAAAGTCATAGCCATAGCTAGCCAGTGCCATTGCCAATGAATAGCTATAGCAAAGTGACACATCTCCAAAATACATCTGCATATTCATGCCTCCTTATCTTCTATGGGACTATTATACCGAGAAAACTATTCGCATGCCCCATAAAATCCAAACAAAAAATATGGGTATTTGTGATCTATAGTCATGAACTTCAATAAGAAAACTGGCTGTTTCTCTCAACAACCAGTTTTTAATTTTAAAGCTAATTTTTAACTGTTTTTCTTATGAAAGAAAAGCGAGGCGATAGCCAAAATACCAAAGGCTAGGCCGACATACCAGTAAGGTTGATCTAGGGTCGTTGAACGACCTGATAGATTGACAATTCCTCGAAAGAGCATTCCAGTTGTTAGGACTGCAACTGCCGAGTTCCACAAGTTTAGGCTGATTCGTCCTAGGTTTGGCATGATTTTCAACAACAATGCCAGAACGATGCCTCCTAGTAGAGGAACTGCAAAGAGATAGTGCATATGAAGCGACGTCTCCCCAAAACTAAGGGACTCGTAGATACGGCTAAATGCAAAGAAGAAAATAGTGAGAAGACTATAGCTAACGAGTGTCTTTTTGAGGCGTTTGTTTTTGATTTTAGTAACCGATGTAGACAATATCACTCACCGCCCTTTCTGATATCTTACTTCCACCTGTAGTCGGTTTATTGATTACCTGACCGTTAAAGTAGAGAGTTGAGGATCCACCACCATCAAGGTTATAGGCTGTCTTCACTCCGTAAGATTTCATCACTTCTGCCATCTGGTAAAGAGACAAGCCCTTGCTTTCAGAGGTACGACCATCCGAAACGATGATGATGTAGTGATTTTCATCGATAATCCCGATAGCTGTACGAGGATTCGATGACATGGCCTGACCGACTTCTGTATTGGTATCAACAGATATTTCTCCATTCTCAACTAGAGACGGACCAAATGCCAGTAGATTGACGACACCGTCCTGAACCAACTGATCAGCTGAAACTTGGTCCTCGTAGATGATTTTAAAGGAGCCGTCCTTGTAAATGGCAAGGTCACCATTACTAGCGTCTTCACGGACACTGTCACGATAGACAACTCCATTACGGATAACATAACCAGAACTATTAGCTCCATAGTAGTCACCGTTGACAGCTAGAATAGCATTGTTTTCAGTGGCTGTTACAGAGGTTTTAGCTGTGACGTTGGTTCCATAGGAGTTTTGAGCTAGAGCTGTTTTCAGATAGTCCGATGAACTAAGGGTTATATCAGCTACATAGACCTGCGTTTCATTGACAGTCTTTTCAGTGAGATTGACACTGATATTTCCATCTGAATAGCTAGTATCCGTCACTTGAGCATTTTTTGCTGCCTGACTTGCTGCTGCGGTGTTAGAGGTTGAGCCGGTATTAGATACAGTGGAAATCGTTTCAGCGAGTACAAAGGTCTTCAACATCGAATAGGTAAAGGAGCTTGTCAGGAGCAAGCCCAAGACCGAGGCGTATAGATAGGGTTTCTTTAAAACTTTCATAATGGGCTACAAGTCCTTTCTTTGAAAATATAGCGGGTTTGAACTGTCCAAGAGAGAATAAAGAGCATGATTCCGACAAGAATCTTCGCAATCAGCAAATTGACTCCAAGACCTGAATTAAAGAGACGAATCAGGATGGTGTCTATGATAAAGAGACCAACTGCTAGTCCAAAATAGCCTGATCCTGTTTTAAAACTGCTCGCCTTGTTCTTAAAGACCAATTTTTTGTTGGTAGAAAAGTTAAAGATGGAGCTAGTCACACGTGCCAAACTATTTGAGAGAAGAACACGAAGACCTGTCGGAATAAAGCTCAAGCATAGAATAGAGAGAGCGTAGACCACATAATCTACGATAAAACTACTAAAAGACGAGAGCGCAAACTTTAAAATATTTTTATAAATCATCAAGCCATCCCGAATAGGCCGGAAGTGAGAAGCCTCATTGTCGTTGATATAGACTGTTTCAATCGGAACTTCTAAGATTGGGTAGACTTGACTTGCTTCGAGGAGCATGTTCATCTCGTATTCATATCGTTGTCCTTCTACCTTGAGCATAAAAGGAATCATATCCGTTGAAAAGGCACGTAATCCTGTCTGTGTGTCGGATACAGCGACACCCGTTTGCAGTTTAAACAAGATACGAGTCAAGCTATTTCCAAAGCGACTACGCAAGGGAACCTTGCCAGTAAAGGCACGGACACCAAGGACAAGTGTATTAGGATTTTCATTTGATTTGGTCAAGCTACGAAATATGTCCCAGATCCTGTGCTGTCCATCTGCGTCTGCTGTAACCACAGTCCCAGGTTTATTGAGAGGCTGAATGTACTCAAAGGCTGTTTTCAGAGCGTGCCCTTTTCCTTGATTGACCTGGTGGTGAAGCACCGTCGCAAAATCCTTCGCTCGAGCAAAAATGTCTTGGCATTCTGCCGAACTTCCATCATCAATGACAATGATGTAAAAATCGCTCTTATTGTGAATCTTTTCAATCAATTTGATGAGATTGTAGTCAGGTTCGTAAGCTGGAATAACTAGATAGTTCATATTTACACCTCTTTCTTTGATGATTGGAAAAGTATACAAGTAAATGCTTAAAAATTCCTTATACTTAAATTAAAGTAAAATCAGATTTATTGTTTTTCTCATAAATTCGTTCAATCAAAGAAAGAAAAACTCTGTAAAAGCTATCTTCTACAGAGCGATATTTGCATCTTTATAAAATATCAGAAAATGTTCTAGTTCTTAATCACTGGTATCCAGAGTTCCATTTGATAGTCAGGTGACGACATGTCACCTTCGGTATAGACTTCGAAGTCTGGTGAGCCTGAGTGGCGATAGCCTGTTTCAGGGAAAAAGACCTCCAAGACATATTTCCAAGCATTGTGAATGCTAACTGGTATAGGGCCTTTGACTGGGACGATAGCATATTCAGCGGCTGGGACATCTTTGATGGACAGACCAAGTTCTTCTGCTTTCGCTTTATCCGTCACATCATAAGCAGCCATGTAGTTGATGATTTCACCTTCTTTGACATCCGAACAGATGCCGAAGGATTGGCCACTGCCTAGACTCTCTAGGCTTTCCAAGCTGTGATTGTTATAGAGATTCTCCCAAGCAGACGGGCATTTGCTATTGTCAATAGCTTCCAATAGGACGCCTGCAACGGTAAATGCAGGTTTCTTTTGAATCTTGATATCCATGTTCTTTCCTCCTGTGATTTTTAAGGATAATTGAAGTCTAGGAAAGATCCGATAAGGTTTTCCATTTCGAACTTCTGAGGGGGTTGCACCATGGAATTTCTTAAATGCTGTGCTGAAGGCGTCAGCAGACTCGTAGCCGTACTTCATTGCTATGTCAATGATTTTGTCAGAGCCTTCCCGCAAGTCTGTCACAGCTTCTGACAACCTGCGATTGCGCAAGTATTCTGCTAATGTCATATCAGCCATGATGGAAAAGATTCTGCTAAAAAGAGGATAAGAATAGCCCGATAACTGCTGAAATCTTTTCATATCCACTTCTCCAGTCAGTTGCTGCTCCAAATAATCCATAGTTTGATTGAATTGATGCATCATATTCTTCTTTTCTTACCTCCATAAGATACAAAGGTCGTTAAAAGCAAAGTGAAAATTGGAAAATTAACGCTGGTTCTTCTGATTCTAGGTAATTTTTTCTTTTTCGCATAGCTTTTAGGCCGTGTTCAATTCTATCTATATTCTAACAAATACAAGATACTTCCACCCTAGAATCTTTGTACAAGATTTAAAGGTGTAAATTCTATAACTTATCTTTTAATTTCTCAACAAAGAGATAGGCTGCAGGGCAGGTCAAGGTATTCTTAATCGTCAAATGGTTGATTTGGTGGATCTTTTTACGGTCTGTATGGGGGAATTCACGACAGGCCTTGGGACGAACGTCATAGATGGAGCAGAGATTATCTCCTCCTAGAAAGGGGCAAGGCATGGATTTGAAAACCTTGTCCCCATCTTCATCCACCTGTAAAAACTCTGCTTCAAAGGCTGGTAATTTCATCTTAAAGTACTTAGCGATACGGGTGATGTCTGCCTCTTTAAAGTCTGGTCCCAAAGTCTTGCAACAGTTGGCACAGGCAGTACAATCAATCTCTGCAAAGACTTCTTGGTGAATCTGCTTCGCAATCTTATCTAATTTTTTAGGAGGTTTTTTCTTTAGATTGGCTAAGACTTTTCGGTGCTCTTTTTGCTTTTGCAAGGCTAGTTGGTGATAGTACTCAATATCAATTTCTTTAGACATAGTTTCTTTCTAATACAAGTGTTTTTGTCTATTATACCATAAGTTATTTTTCATTTTTGAGTATTGCACATAAAAAGCCCTTCGGAAAAAATCCGAGAGGCTTCAAACCTTGTTCACTGAACTAGATTATTTTTTAAGGTTGTAGAATGATTTCAATCCACGGTATTCAGCTACTTCACCAAGTTGGTCTTCGATACGAAGCAATTGGTTGTATTTAGCGATACGGTCTGTACGTGAAAGTGAACCAGTCTTGATTTGTCCTGCGTTTGTTGCAACTGCGATGTCAGCAATTGTTGAATCTTCAGTTTCACCTGAACGGTGTGATACAACGGCAGTGTAACCAGCTTCTTTCGCCATTTCGATAGCGTCGAATGTTTCAGTAAGAGTACCGATTTGGTTAACTTTGATAAGGATTGAGTTAGCAGCACCTTCTGCAATACCTTTTTCAAGGTAAGAAGTGTTTGTTACGAAGAAGTCGTCACCAACCAATTGTACTTTACCACCAAGACGTTCAGTAAGAGCTTTCCAACCGTCCCAGTCGTTTTCGTCCATACCATCTTCGATAGTGATGATTGGGTATTTGTTTACCAATTCTTCAAGGTAGTCGATTTGTTCTGCAGCAGTACGTACAGCTGCTCCTTCACCTTCGAATTTAGTGTAGTCGTAAACTTTACGTTCTTTATCGTAGAATTCTGATGAAGCACAGTCAAATCCGATAAATACGTCTTTACCAGGAACATATCCAGCAGCTTCGATCGCAGCAAGGATAGTTTCAACACCGTCTTCAGTTCCTTCAAAACGAGGAGCGAATCCACCTTCATCACCTACGGCAGTTTCCAAACCACGTGATTTAAGGATTTTCTTAAGAGCGTGGAAGATTTCGGCACCCCAACGAAGAGCTTCTTTGAATGATGGTGCACCAGCAGGTACGATCATGAATTCTTGGAAAGCGATTGGAGCGTCAGAGTGAGAACCACCGTTGATGATGTTCATCATTGGAGTTGGAAGAACTTTAGTGTTGAATCCACCAAGGTAGCTGTAAAGTGGGATTTCAAGGTAGTCAGCAGCAGCACGAGCTACAGCGATAGACACACCAAGAATTGCGTTTGCACCCAATTTACCTTTGTTAGGAGTACCGTCAAGTGCGATCATAGCACGGTCGATAGCTTGTTGGTCACGTACATCGTAGCCGATGATTGCTTCAGCGATGATGTTGTTTACGTTGTCAACAGCTTTTTGTGTACCAAGACCACCGTAACGAGATTTGTCACCGTCGCGAAGTTCAACTGCTTCGTGTTCACCAGTAGAAGCTCCTGATGGAACCATACCACGTCCGAAAGCACCTGATTCAGTATAAACTTCTACTTCAAGTGTAGGGTTACCGCGTGAGTCTAGGACTTCGCGAGCGTAAACATCAGTAATAATTGACATTTTTTACTCTCCTTTGAGTTAAATTTTTTACACCTCTATGATACCTTAAAAATAAGCGTTTTTCAAGAAAAAACGTTATCTTTGTGCAAATTTTCCTTAACTTTATAAAGTAATCGCTTTCTTTTGTCTGTTTTCTTACGATTTTTGTGATATACTGTTTTTATGACAGATTTATCAAAACAACTACTAGAAAAAGCTCATGGTGGGCCGAAATTAAACCCTGACGAACAACGCCGCTATCTCGGGACTTTCGAGGAAAGAGTTCTTGGCTACGCGGATATCAGTACTGCCAATAGTTCTGAATTAGAACATGGATTTTTCTCTATTTTAGAGGGTTTTCAAGAAAAGGTAGCGATACTTTTTGTGAAGATCTCTCCAAATATCGAGTTTGACAAACAGGTCTTTTACTTAAAACAAGCAAAAGAAAGCAACTGTCAGGCGACTATTGTTTCAGATGATCATATCACCTCTCCTTTCGGTCTTGTCATTCATACAAATGAACCTGTTCAAGTAGACGAAAAGGACCTTAGACTGGCATTTTCAAGTCTTTGGGAGGAGAAAAAGGCAGAGCCACCTAAAAAATCCATCTGGAAAAAGTGGTTTGGTTAATCCTTCCTCAAATTTAATAAACGACCAATATTAGTAGCTGTGTGCTCCAAATAGAGACTTGCATTTTTTAGACTCTCTTCCAAAGGTTCATTTTTTTCTAAAATAGAAAAGACAGCTTGTATATTTTCGAATGGTAGGGGAGGCAAATCGTCAGCAAGACTACCACAAATAGCAATAACAGGAACTCCGTTAGGGGTTCTTTTTGCTACACCGATAGGAGCTTTTCCAGCAAGGCTTTGACTGTCCAGCCTACCTTCTCCAACGATAACCAAGTCGGCACCTGCAACTTTCTTGTCAAAGTCAATCAAATCTAAGCAAGTGTCAATCCCAGATACGATAGTGGCCTCAGCAAAGGCACAGAGCCCAGCCGCAATCCCACCGCCGGCTCCTGCTCCTTTAAGAGAGAGGGTTGATGGTGAAAATTTTTCATAGAACCGCTGTATAGCCAAATCTACTGTCTCAAACAAAGCAGGATCCAAGCCCTTTTGTTTTCCAAATGTATAGGTCGCTCCTTGATGACCACATAGAGGGCTCACGACATCTGCTAAAATGCGGATTTTCACATCTTCAGGAATCCTATACAACTCGCTGTCTGAAACTGACTTGAACTCAAGCAAAGTCTGACCACAAGCTGGCAATTCCTTTCCATTCTTATCATAAAAACGATAACCTAAACCCGCAGCAATGCCTATCCCACCGTCATTACTAGCCGTACCACCAACGCCGACATAGATATCTTTCATCCCTTGATCAATGAGATGGCGGATCAATTCTCCGATACCGCGAGTTTGGATGTGGAGAGGGTTTCGTTTCTCCCGCGGAATCTTTCCAAGACCAACCAAGTCAGCAACTTCAAAGAGCGCTATTTGACCATTTTGAAAGTAGCGCATGGATTCTTTTGGGCCAAAAGGTCCCGTAACCTCTTGCCATTTTTCTTCGAGTTCAAGAGAATGGCGAATAGCGTCTACAGTTCCTTCCCCACCATCACCTACAGGGCAAAGCAGACATTCTACATCAGCTATTGAATGTTCAAAACCTCTTTTTATAGCTTGAGCGACCTCTTCTGCCGTCAGACTTTCTTTAAAAGAATCGGGTGCAATTACAATTTTCATAGTTCCCTCTCATTCTAAGAAATCAATCAAAGGTAGAACTTCCAAAAAATCCCTCGTATCTATATGACAAGCTATCTCTGTTTTAACGACCTCTTTGGCACAAAATGCAATACTACATCCTGCTGACTTTAACATCAAGAGGTCATTGGCACCATCACCGATAGCAATCGTTCTTTCTTTGGGAAGTTTCAGTTCTTTTTTCCATTTCTCAAGAGTATCTTGTTTTACTTGACCTGTCACAATTTCACCAACTAATTTTCCTGTTAAAAAACCGTCTTTGACTTCTAACTGGTTGGCAGAGAAATAGGAGATACCAAGGGATTCTGCTAATCTCTCAACTATTGGTGCAAATCCACCAGACACTAGACCGACTAGAATGCCCTTCTTTTGAAGTATGGAGATAAATTCTTGAGCATTCTTGGACAGATGGATGGATTTGAAGACAGTATCAAAGACCGAAACTGGAAGACCTTCTAACAAAGCCACTCTCGCTCGTAAGCTTGTTTCAAAGTCCAGTTCGCCTCGCATTGCCTGGCTTGTAATCTGCGATATTTCTTCTTCGCAACCTGCTTCTTTTCCTAAAAGATCAATCACTTCTTCTGCTATTAAAGTTCCATCAACGTCCATGACACACAAGCCTTTTACTTGAGACATAAACTTTCCTTTCTAAACAGCCCAAAAATCGTATGAAAGAATCATACGATTTTATCTATTAGTTGACTAAACTATGGTACAAGTCCAGGTAAGATTTGCAGGCTGTATCCCATGAGAAATCGCATTCCATAGCTTGTTTTTGTAGATTTCTCCAAACGTCTGGCTGGTACTTATAAACATCCAAGGCTGTTTGGAAACTCCAGTTAAGCCAGTAGGGTGTTAAATTGTCAAAGCTAAATCCAGTACCAGTTCCTTCGATCGGATTGAAGGATTGAACTGTATCACGCAAACCACCAACCTCATGAACCAATGGTAGAGTTCCGTAGCGCATCGCCATCATTTG
This sequence comes from Streptococcus oralis ATCC 49296, assembly GCF_000185265.1. GTDB lineage: Bacteria > Bacillota > Bacilli > Lactobacillales > Streptococcaceae > Streptococcus > Streptococcus oralis_BC. The sequence continues at coordinate 1,529,868 of NZ_GL622183.1, forward strand.
AGACAAACCACATGGTTCAAAACGACTCGGCATGAGGAAGAGATCACAAGCTGCGTAGATTTCTTGAGCAAGTTTGACATCAAAAGTGATATTTGCTGATAGCTTGTCAGGATAGACTTGAGCAAACCAAGAGAAGGAATGTTCAAAAGCCGGGTCACCTGTTCCTAAAAGGACTATTTGAACGTCCTCCTGTAAGAAACGATGCAAGCTTTCTACCACAACATCAAAACCTTTTTGGCGTGTCAATCGAGAGACAATCCCAACTAGTGGAACATCTGCTCGCACAGGCAACCCAACTCTCTCTTGCAATTTTGCTTTGTTTTGAGCTTTTCCAGACAAATCTTCTTTATCAAAATGATAGTCTAAAAGAGCATCTGTCTCTGGATTATAGAGATCAGTATCGATTCCATTAACAATTCCCGAAACCTTACCTGACTCCATGCGAAGAATCTGGTCCAAACCGCAACCAAACTGACTAGTCATAATCTCATGTGCATAGCTAGGGGAAACGGTTGAGACACGATCCGCGTAGAGAATACCTGATTTCATCCAGTTGAGACAATCATTCCAGCGAAGGGTGCCATCAGCATAGCGTTCAAAGCCCACACCGAACAAATCCCACAGCATTCCTTCAGAAAATTGACCTTGGAATTCCAAATTATGAATAGTTAAAACGGTTCTGATTCCTTGATATGCCTGAATCCAATGGTACTTTTCTTTTAACAAGAAGGGAATCATGGCTGTGTGGTAATCATGGACATGGAGAAGATCAGGGATAAAGCCGATGCGTTCCATGGCTTCTAGAGCAGCCAGTTGGAAGAAGGCAAAGCGTTCACCATCGTCAAAATCCCCGTATACATGACCGCGAAAGAAATAATATTGATTATCAATGAAGTAGAAGGTTACGCCATTCAAAACCGTTTTCTTAATACCACAGTACTGTCTACGCCATCCTACACTAACTTCAAAGTGGAGAACATCCTCGATCTGGTCACCGAACTTAGCTTCTACCATATCATAATAAGGCAAGAAAACTGCAACTTCGTGCCCCGCTTTTACAAGTGATTTGGGAAGTGCGCCAATGACATCGCCCAAACCACCTGTTTTTGAAAAGGGTGCTCCTTCTGCCGCTACAAATAAAATTTTCATGAATAAATGTCCTCTGTTACTGTTTCACCCTTCTTAACTACAACTGGATGTTCTGCCGTTCCTCGAATGACAACACCGTCCGCAACTTCAACGCCCTTGTCCAAGATAGCATATTCAACTCGGGCACCTTGACCAATCACAACACGAGGGAATAAAATGCTGTCCTTCACCACACTATCCTTGTGAACATAAATATTACGAGATAGGACTGACTGAACTACCTCACCCTCAATGATACTACCAGAAGCAAACTGAGAAGTACTTACTTTTGAAGTATTCGCATAGTAGGTTGGTTCTTCATTCTTAACTTTTGTATAAATCTTTTGATTTGGTGAGAAGAGAGAGTAGAACTTTTTAGATTCAAGCATATCGATATTGGCTTGATAATAGGACTGAACAGAATGAATGTTTGCTAAGTAGCCTGTGTATTCGTAAGCAAAAGCTCCTTCTTTTACAGCTAAATCGCGAAGAACATAGCGCAACTTTTCAGGATATTCTTTCTGAGCCTCTTCTTCAAGTCGTTCAATCAACCAAGGGGTGTCCACAACAAAGATATCAGTAGACATGTTGAAGAGTTCATCCGTAGATTTGTTATCAAAGAGTTTGTGCGAACGAACATGGTCAGTCTCATCGATTTCCAGAATAGCATTCACATCAGAAATGTCTTTCTTTGGAAGTTTCTTATATACAACTGTAATCGGACCTTTTGTTGTATTGTGTAGGTGGAAGACTTGATTCAAGTCAATATTCACCAACACATCGCAGTTAATCGAAACGGTTTGGTTTGAACCTGAACGTCTCAAGTAGGTAAGAAGCTGTTGGTAATACTCTTTTCCAACTGTACTGCTTTCAACACGAGTATTGTAAATTCCTAGATAGTAGTGACTTAGAAGGGTTGACAAGCCCCACTCACGACCTGAACGAATATGGTCAAAAACTGAGCTGATATTATCTTGTTGGAAAATACCAAAGATACTACGAACACCTGCATTTGCAAGACTGGAAAGGGGGAAGTCAATCAAACGGTATTTCCCACCGAAAGGCAAACTAGCTACCGGACGGTGTTCTGTTAACGTTGACATGTCATGAAAACCAACTGTGTTTCCCAAAATGGCTGAATATTTATCAATCTTCATCTGTTGCTACCCCCACTACTTCATTGTATCCTACTACTTGTACTTCGTCCGTTCCGTCAATTTCTACGCCGTCAGCAATAATGGCACCCTCACCGATAATAGCACGAGTAATCTTTGCTCCATGGCCAATAATAGCCCCACTCATGATAACAGAATCAACGACCTCAGCACCTTCACGTACTTGTGCTTCTGTTGAAAGAATCGAACGTTTAACAGTTCCATCTACAAAACAACCATCCACGACCAATGAATCCTCAACATGTGCATGCGCACCAAAGTAGTTTGGTGGTGAGATCAAGTTTCTTGAATAAATTTTCCACTGACGATTGCGGCTATCCAAGGCATTTTCTGGCGAAATGTACTCCATATTGGCTTCCCAAAGCGACTCAATCGTACCAACGTCTTTCCAGTAGCCATTAAATTCATAAGCATAGACACTTTCACCAGACTCGAGATAGTTAGGGATAACGTTCTTACCAAAGTCTGACATATCCACATTGCTCTTTTCAGCAGCAACAAGCATATTGCGAAGTCGTTTCCAGTCAAAAATATAAATCCCCATAGAAGCCTTTGTAGACTTAGGTTGCGCAGGTTTTTCTTCGAATTCAACGATACGGTTATTGGCATCTGTATTCATGATACCGAAACGGCTAGCTTCTTTGAGCGGTACGTCTAGGACAGCTACTGTCAAACTGGCATTGTTATCCTTGTGGGACTGAAGCATATCATCGTAGTCCATCTTGTAGATGTGGTCACCAGAAAGAATCAAAACATACTCAGGATTAACACTGTCGATGTAGTCAATGTTTTGGTAGATAGCGTGACTAGTCCCTTCAAACCAACGGTTTCCTTCGCTGGCTGAATAAGGTTGTAAAATAGAGACACCTGAATTGATACCATCCAATCCCCAGCTAGAGCCATTTCCGATATGGTTATTCAAAGCAAGAGGTTGGTACTGAGTAATCACACCAACATTATGGATTCCAGAGTTTGCACAGTTGGAAAGAGCAAAGTCAATGATACGGTAGCGCCCACCGAATTGCACTGCCGGTTTGGCAATGCTTTGAGTGAGTTTTCCGAGACGTGTTCCTTGCCCACCCGCAAGGATCAAAGCTAGCATTTCATTCTTCATTTTCTACTCCTTTATAAAGACATGTGAACGTTAAAATCGAAAGAAGGTCGGAAGTCAAACTTTTTTATAAAAATAATAGGAAATCCATTTCTCTTGTGTTTCAAGTCCAATACAAGTACATCCGTTTTTAAAATCTAAAAAATTGTAATCAACAGCCCATTATTCTTTTTTCTTAGCTGGTTTCAAACGACGCTTGATCTTCCAGATGCTTGCTCCCATGGCAGGCAAGGTAAAGGTCAAAGTCTGCTCATAATCTTTCCATAAGCCTTCTTGAGTCTGAACTGTTTGATTGTGCTCTTTCCACACACCTCCCCATTCTTCTAATTCTGTATTCCAAACTTCTTCGTAAATACCTGCAACAGGTAAACCAATCGTAAAGTCCTTACGTTCAACTGGTGCCATATTAAAGACACAGACTAACATTTCGTCCTTCTTGCCCTTACGAATAAAGGAAAGGACACTCTGATCTCTATTATCAGCATCGATAATCTCTATACCATCATAACTAGTATCAATTTCCCAAAGACAGCGATGGTCTTTATAGAATTGATTCAGTTGTGAAGTGAAATGCTTCATCTTGGCATTCATTGGATCTTCTAGATTAGACCATTCTAACTGCTCCTCGGACTTCCACTCGAGGAATTGTCCGTACTCACTCCCCATGAACAAGAGTTTCTTACCTGGATGACAAATTTGATAGGTGTAGAGGTTGCGCAGACCAGCGAACTGATTGTAGCGATCCCCCCACATCTTATGCATCATACTCTTCTTACCATGAACTACTTCATCATGTGAGAAAGGCAGGAGATAGTTTTCATTGAAAACATACATAAAGCTGAAAGTCACAAGATTAAAGTCATACTTGCGATAAATCGGATCTTCCTCGTAGAAACGGAGAATGTCGTTCATCCAGCCCATATTCCATTTATAGTCAAAGCCAAGGCCACCCATTTCTTTCATACCAGTAATCTTTGTCGCTGATGAACTTTCTTCTGCAATCATCATGATATCTGGATGAGCTAACTTAATCACTGTGTTCAACCGTTGAAGGAAATAATAACCCTCGTAGTTAAGGTTTCCACCGTCCTTATTTGGAGTCCAAGGAGCATTATCATAATCTAGATACAGCATATTGCTCACTGCATCGACCCGGATACCATCTAAGTGGTAAAAATCAATCCAAAATTTAATACTTGAAATCAAGAAAGACTGGACCTCATTTTTCCCAAGGTCAAAATTCAGCGCACCCCAACCATAGTTATGAGCCTTGTTGTGGTCTTGGTATTCAAAAGTTGGTGTGCCGTCATAATATGCCAAGGCATCATCATTAATAGTGAAATGACCTGGAACCCAGTCTACGATAACACCAATGTTATTTATATGACACTCTTCAACGAAATCTTGGAATTCCTCAGGTGTACCATAGGAATGTTCAAAAGCAAAGTAACCCATAAGTTGATAGCCCCAGCTCAATCCAAGTGGGTGAGCCATTAAAGGCATGAACTCAATATGTGTATAGTTCATCTCAACTAAGTATGGAATCAACTCGTCTTTCAGTTGCGAAAACGTATAGGGACTACCGTCTGGATTTCTCTTCCAAGAACCTGCATGAGCCTCGTATATATTAACTGGTCTCTCAAAAAATCCCAGACGTTTGCGACGTGCTAGCCAAAGGCCATCTTTCCATTTCTTTTCACGGATATTGGTCAGAACTGCCCCTGTACCCGGTCTAGCTTCAAAATAAACTGCCAAAGGATCAATCTTCATAATCTGGTGACCATTTGCACGCGTGATATGATATTTATAAATCTGACCTTCCTGAGCTTGACTCGTAAAGACTTCCCAAACACCTGCCTCGTTTCTAACCATTGGAATCTGATTCTCAACCCAATCGGTAAAATCACCAACTAGATGAACTGCTTGTGCATTTGGGGCCCAAACCCTAAAGGTATAGCCTATTTCTCCGTTTTTCTCCTCTCTATGCGCTCCTAAATAATGCTGGAGGTGAAAGTTCTCACCTGTAGTAAAGGTTCTTAATGCTTCTTGATTATTCATTCAATCCCCTTTCTTTTGTAAGCGTTTTCTATAATTCTATTATACACTCTTTTAAGATAACTTTCAAGTAATTTACGAAGGAAATCATATTTTTTTATGAAAGCCTTCAAAAAATTACCTAGCATTTTAAAAAAGATATCCAGAAAATAGAACACGAAACAATTTCCATATATTTTTTTATTATAATACCAGAATATTCGTTTTTTATCAATTTTCTACTGTATTATTTTGAAAAAAATAAAATCAGGAAGTTATTTTCCTGATTTTATAAATTATCTCACATCAAAAACAATGGATTTAACATTTGTCATCGCTTCGATACTATATTTAATTCCTTGCACTCCTGCACCAGAACCTTTTACACCAAGGAAAGGGAAATTATCTGGTCCACGTTGTGTTTTATTATTAATATGAACGGTTCCAACTTCAAGTTTTTCAGCAATTTCAAATGCCTTCTTAAAGTCATTTGTAAAGACTGAAGATTGAAGACCGAATTCTGATTCATTAGCAATTTCTACCGCTTCATTAGCATCTGAAACTCGAATAATTGGAAGAACAGGTCCAAATGGTTCTTCCCAGGCTAATTTCATATCTCTTGTGACATAATCAAAAAGTCCTGGCCAAATGAGATTGTTCTCACGTTTGATTGGGCTGAGCGCTTTGGCTCCTTTTTCCTGAGCATCTTCAATCAATCCCCAGATGAAATCAGCTGAAGCATTATCAATAACTGGCGTGATATCTGCATTGTCAAATGGATCACCGACTGTTAGCTTAGTAACTTCAGCTTGGAGCAATTCAGCCAATCTGTCTGCTACGCTTTCCACAACCAAAACACGTTTGATAGCGGTACAACGCTGACCAGAGTAGCTAAAAGCACCACCTACGATCTGCTTAGCTGCATTTTCTAAATCTGCGTCTTCTAAGACAATTGCTGCATCTTTCCCACCAAGCTCAAGCATAATCGGGCGCATACCAGCTAAACGACCGATACGCTCACCAATCGGTGTTGAACCTGTAAAGTTAATGAAATTTACTTCCTTGTGTTCGATGATGTAGTCTCCGATTTCAAAACCACGTCCAGTGATGGTGTTAAAGACACCTGCTGGGATTCCTGCTTCGTCAAATGCTTTAGCCAGCAAGAGACCAGAAATAGATCCTTGTGTTGGTGGTTTAAACATAACGACATTTCCGGCAATCAATGCCGGAGCAATCTTAGATCCAGAAAGGTTGACTGGGTAGTTAAATGGCGCAATAGCTAACACAACTCCAACTGGCTCACGACGGACAACGGCTAGTTTGTTTTTACTTGCAGCTTCAAAACCGCCACCTTCCATTGCTTGTCCAGTGATACGGAGACCTTCCTCAGCAGCAAAACGAATCAATTCTGCTGTACGTACTACTTCTCCAATGGCTGCTTTAATTCCTTTTGCAACCTCTTTGGCAAGAATGGTACCAATTTTTTCTTTATCTCGTTCCAAAATGTCTGCTGTCTTATGCAAATAAGCTGCACGCTCAACTGGTGCTAAATCACGCCATGCTGGGAGAGCTGCACGCGCAGCTTTCATAGCCTCATCTACTTCAGCCTGACTCATAGCAGGTACTGTACCCAGCTTTTCTTGATTGATGGGAGAATAGATGGCAATTTCATTCTCTGATGATTTCCATTTTCCATTCACTAAATTCTGATAATGTGTCAAATTCTCTTCCTCCTGAAAATGATTAAAACTTATTTTATCAAATTTTCAGAAAATTACAACCCCTTTTTGGAAAATATTGATATTTTTTTCACAAACTTGATTCTTCAAATTATTTGAAATTTATTCCTATTAGATATTGGTTTTTCAATAAAAATCAAAAAAGGTCTAGAGTTAACTAAACCTTTTTGTGGCATTTACTATGAAAGTACCTTCAAGACTGCAACGCTGATATCATCAATCACATTAGACTCTTGAGAACGACTATTGGACACAAGCATTTCTAGATTCCCTGCATTTTCAAAGTAGAAGGAAGTTCCCTTGGCATTGAATACCACCAATAAGTGCTCTGCTCCACCGTGAATTTCGTAAACAATCCATCCACTATTTTCAGCAGCCGTATGGACGAAGACATGACGATAAACTTCTTCGTATGTAGGATAAGAGAAAGCACGCCTTTGTGTTTTTAGGCGAATAATCTGGCGAATAAAGTCAATGCTCTCTTGTCTCTCATTGATTAAATCCCAATTGACCTGGTTGACACTATCTGGAGCATTGTAACTATTCATGGCCCGTTCTCTATCTGCCGGAGTCAGCTCGCCATTTTCTCCTGTAGCAAGGAGTTTGGTGCGACCAAATTCTTGCCCCAGCTCTATAAAGGACATCCCTTGTATAAGAATGCTCATCGCTGTTGCTGTCTCGACCTGACGCATAATCTTATCTGAACTGTGATCTGGATGAAGGGTTACCAACAAATCATGCAAGTTGTAATTATCATGGGCTTCCACGTAGTTAAGAACTTGGTTTGGACTAAGATATGACCCCAACTCTCGGCTACCAAGAATAGCTTTGGCTACAATCGGTTCTGTAGCAGCACCACTAACAAATCCTGCCTTGATTGAGCCGTAAACTTCTCCTCCTTTGATGGCATCACGCTGATCATCATTGAAGAATCCAATATTTGGCATCTGGTAGGCATTGTCCTTCTTGGCCTTGTCATAAGGTGCAAGACCTGTTCCCATATCCCAGCCTTCTCCATAGGTGATAATACGAGGATCAACTTCATCAAGTGCCCAGCGAATCGCCTGCATGGTTTTGACATCGTGAATTCCCATCAAGTCGAAACGGAAACCGTCAATATTGTATTCTTTCACCCAATAAAGGAGTGAGTCAATCATATACTTGCGGTACATTTCGTGTTCGCTTGCGGTTTCATTTCCTACACCTGTACCGTTTTGGAAGGTTCCATCTGGATTCATACGATAGTAATAATCAGGAACAGTTGTTTGGAAAGGCGCATCTACCGTTGAGAAAGTATGGTTGTAAACGACATCCATAATAACACCGATTCCCGCATCATGATATGCCTGAATCATGGTCTTGAGGTCTCGAATAACCTGTCCAGGATCATCTAGATTGCTAGAGAAACTTGGTTCTGGCGCATTGTAGTTTTGAGGGTCATAACCCCAGTTATAGGTTACATTCCCGTCCTCGTCGTATTCCTTATGGCGATCAAAGATTGGTTGGAGCTGAACATAATTACAGCCGAGTTCTTTGATATAATCAAAGGCTGTTGCTTGACCATACTGGTTAACCGTTCCAGTCTGGGAAGCCCCAAGGAAGGTCCCTCGAAGGTTTTCTGGAACTCCAGATGTCGGTGATTTTGTAAAATCACGAATGTGCATCTCACAGATAACGGCTTTACATGGATTTTCCAAACGCCAAGGGGCGTCTGTCCCATGTTTGACTTTAAATCCTTCTACCTGTCTATCTTGCTGAGAGAGGATGACAGAACGTTTCCCGTCAGGACTTGTAGCGATAGTGTATGGGTCTCGTGTCAAAGTCTGGTGGTGCGGAAATTCAATCTGATACTGATAAGCTTTACCTGCAAGATTTTCATCCAGGTCTACACTCCAAACACCAATGGTATTGTACTTATGACTATATGAATAGCTATTCCCACGCTCTAGATTATAGGTTTTCCAAATCGGAGCATCGTTGCTGGTATTTTCATAGACAACCACCTGTACAGCTGTAGCTGTAGGAGCCCAGAGTTTAAAGCTTGTCTGGTAGTCAGAGATACTATACCCCAACTCTCCTTGGTATCCCCAATGGTGATCAAAACTTTCACTGTGAAAGGCTTTATCAAAAGCAAACGGGTTTCGATCTTTATAGCAAGAACTTGCAATGGCTGGATTTTCAGAATAATAAACCGTCTCATCACCATCCAAAATCCAAACCTCAGTCAACAGTGGATAATAGTTAAACCGTAGGAGATAATCTTTTGTCTTTCCATCTATTTCGACAGAAAAGGTCAGAGTATCGAGCCTTTCTGCACTTGTGACTGTAAAGGAGAATTTTGCTCCAAAATAGTCATTTTCATAATACAAATTTTCTTTAACATCTGCCTGTTTTCTACTGAATGAACAAGCATCATAATCCCCATTTTTTCGGTGAAAATGGATGACTACAGGGTATCTATACATTTCTTTTCCTAATTCCTAATTTTAATTTTTAAGTCATGCTGAAGAATTTAACGGGAATTTCAGCACAATATAGAATAGCTTTAATAGATATAAAAACACATCAGGAGAGATAGTTCCAGACTATCTAACATCTATTTTTCAACTATTCTTTACAAACTTTCTAGCCAGGCCTCATCTCGAACTTCGATACCAAGTTCTTGTGCTTTTTGGAGCTTGCTTCCTGCATCTGCTCCTGCTACGACAAGATTCGTTTTCTTAGATACACTGCCTGTAACTTTGGCACCAAGGCTTTCGAGTTTGCTTTTGGCTTCTGAGCGGGTGAGACGTTCCAATTTCCCCGTGAGTACAACGGTCAAACCTGACAAGGCCGCATCTGCCACTACTGTCTGTCCTTTGTAGTCCAGATTGACTCCAGCTTCTTTCAACTCGTCTAAGAGAATATTCGACCCTTCTGTAGCAAAATAAGTCTGAAGGCTTTGTGCAATCACACTACCCAAGCTCTCGATACTTGCTACTTCCTCAGGATCAGCTTGGGCTAGATTTTCAATAGAGTGGAAATGTTGGAGCAAGAGTTGGCTAGCCTTGCTTCCGACATGGCGAATTCCCAGACCAAACAAGAGCTTTTCAGCAGAGTTTTCCTTGGATGCTTGAATAGCCTGATACAGTTTAGAAGCAGACTTTTCCTTGACACCTTCCAAAAGGAGGAAATCATCTTCTTTCAAACGGTAAATATCTGCCACATCCTTAACCAGATTAGCAGCAAAAAGCTTTTCAACAATAGATGGACCAAGCCCTGTAATATTCATGGCGTCTCGAGAAGCAAAGTGAATCAAACCTTCCATGATTTGGGCAGGACATCGTGGATTGATACAACGAAGAGCCACTTCATCTTCAAAATGAAGTAACTGACTGTCACAGCTCGGACAGTTAGTCGGAATATCTAGTTTTTCTTCAGAAACACGCTTGGACTCTACCACACGCAAAACAGCAGGGATGATATCTCCAGCCTTATAAACGATAACCGTATCGTCTTTTCGGATGTCCTTTTCAGCGATATAATCTACGTTGTGAAGAGTTGCACGGCTAACAGTTGTCCCAGCAAGCTGAACAGGTGTTAGATTGGCAGTCGGAGTCACAACACCCGTACGACCTACTGTCCAGTCAACTGAAAGGAGCTGGGCTTCTTTTTCTTCAGCAGGAAATTTGTATGCTACAGCCCACTTGGGTGCTTTAACGGTAAAGCCAAGCTCTTCTTGACCTGCTAGGTCATTGACCTTGATGACCACCCCATCAATATCGTAAGGCAGTTTCTCCCGTTCTTGTCCTACTTCTTGGATGAAATCCCATATCTCATCCATGCTTTCAGCCAATATTCGTTTAGGATTAACTACAAAACCAAGCTGTTCAAGATGCTCCAAGACTTTTTCTTGACTATCACGAGTAGAAGGGCTGGCTTCTTGATAGAGGAAAGTCGCAAGATTGCGTTTGGCCACTACTGCTGTATCCAGCTGACGGAGGGTTCCTGCAGCTGCGTTACGAGGATTAGCAAATTCAGGCTCTCCATTTTCTTGGCGAGCTTGGTTGACCTGGTCAAATGAAGCGCGTGGCATGTAACACTCTCCACGAACAGTGATATCAAGTTCTTCTGGCAAGGTCAAAGGAATGTCCTTGACACGCTTGAGGTTCTCTGTGATATTTTCACCAACAGAACCATCCCCACGTGTCGCACCGACTACCAAAATTCCCTTTTCATACGTAAGCGAGATAGACAAACCATCGATTTTCAGCTCACAAATATAGGTCGGTTGGGGTAATTCCTTTCGAACACGCGCATCAAAAGCTTCTAACTCTTCACGTGAAAAAGCATCCTGCAAACTGTATAGAGGATACTGATGACTGTATTTTTCAAAACCATCTAAAACCTTACCACCAACACGATGGGTCGGACTGTCCGCTAAAACTTGATCCGGATAGGCGGCTTCCAATTCGACCAACTCTCGGTAGAGGCGATCATACTCACTATCTGAAACCGAGGGATTGTCACTCGTATAGTACTCGGTCGCATAGCGGTTAAGTAAGGCAACTAACTCATTCATTCTTTCATTCATAATCCCATTTTACCACAAAGCAAGCCCTCCTCACAATAGAGAAGGACTGAAAAATGGTTTGTAGTGTAATATTTTCTAAAAAAGAGAAGTTATAACTCTTTTTCAAAATGACTTCGCACATAAACGAGGGATAAACAAGACAGGATGATAACACCGCTTCCAATTATCAGAAAAGAAGAGAGATGAACACTCGGCAACACCGTCATAAAGCCTTTTGCAATCGGCATAAATAGGATGGCTAAGGTAAAAATTGTGCTTAGCACTCTCCCCAAGTATTCCCCCTCAACCTTGGTTTGCACCTGAGTAAAAAAGTGAATATTAAATATCGTCATAAACAGTTCACAAACTAAATTTCCAGAAAAGGAAAGAAAAGTTGGCAGTGGTAATCCCATCATAAAAACTCCAACTCCAGTCAAAGCCAATAGAATCAAAAGATTATAAACACCTGCCTTTATTTTGCTAGCTAGAAGAGCTCCGATAATCGAACCAATAGCGCCCATAGTCAAAATAGTTGCATAAGCTCCTTCTACCCCGTAAAGCCGTTCTGAAAAAGGGAGGAGAAATTCAAAAGCTGCAAAAAAGAAATTAACACTGGAAGCTACTACCAAAAGGAAAAAGATCTCTTGCTGGCGCCAAATATAGCGAATCCCTTCTTTCATATCAGCAAAAATATTTTTCCAGCTGAGAGTCCTTTTCACTTGCTCCTTAGCCTCTTTTTTGGGGAGGAAAGCTACTAAGATAAATGCGATGAAAAAACTAATGGCATCTAAAACAAGCGTCATATGGAGACTGGCAAATTGTAAAACGATGAAAGAAAGTACAGGGGAGCTAACGCCTACAACCTGCAAAACGAGCTCTAAGCGAGAGTTATAGGTCACTATCTCGTCTTTCTCTACAACCTCAGTTATAATGGCTTTGTTGGCTGTACGAGAAAATGCAAAGGCAACCGCCTGAACAATATTGGCAAAAATCAAGGCAGCAATCATCAAGCTATCATCTCTGATGAAAGAAATAGCTAAGCAAAGAACGCCACAAATCAAGTCCGTCGTCATCAAAATTTTGCGACGCGAAAAGCGGTCTGAAATCACTCCGCCAAAGGGATTGACCAGAATCGATGTGACGAGTTCAGAAATCTGATAAATCCCAAGAACAGTCTGCCCTATCGTTCCCATTGACGCCAACCAAACACTGTTTCCATAATCATAGAGCATATTCCCTATTTTATTAATAGCACCACGACTAATCAACTGGATTGCATGTCGATTCATATAAAAAGCTCCTCTCAAATTTTGAAACTATTGTATCAAAACTGAAAGGAGTCTCTTTATTTTTCCCTTATTTGGGAAATTTAAGCATTTACAAATTTTTCATAATGTTCCTGATAGTAAGCCACTTGCTCTGGAAGTCCAAGCACATCAAAAATATGCATAGCCTCCTGCATCTGACTACAACCCTCTTCTTTCAAGTCTCTCTGGTAGAGGGCGAAACCTTTGAGATAATGGAAGATATTGCGCTCATAAAGCTTGATACCATTTCCAATCAACTTCTCCACATAGCCCTCAAAATAGTCCGCATCCGTAAAGGTACGGTTTTCCAAACAATGCTGGTAACAGTTAAGAGCTAAAATCAAAACAAGTTTTCGATGCCGACCAATTTCTTTGTAGTAGTCTTCCCTCTCCATCACTTCTCTGCCAATCCGAGCCACATAGTCCACATTGTAGAAAGTATAGAGATTACCGAAAAGAATCAACTCATACATGGTCCATTCTTCTGTTTGGAAAAGATAATCCGCCACCTTATCCAAATCACTCTGACTCATCGTGTAACGAGCATCTCTTTGACAAATCAGTCCTTGTAGCAGAATCCAATTCAGCTCAAAATAGAGGGGATTGGTCGAACTCTTTGCTTTCTCAAGCTGTTCCATTTGAAGCTTTTGAAAACCAGCAATATCATTTGAGTAGTAAAGCGGAATAATCTGTGCCATCAAGGCAACATGTTCATGATTTTGAAAATCCCTAGCCTTGTCCATGAAATTTTCAATAGTCACATGAATATTATCCAAAATCTCAAAGAAACGGGAAACTGCTAAATCAGACTCACCAAGCTCAAAGCGAGATAACTGAGAGGTCGAGCAAGAATCGCCCGCTGCTTCCTTTAAAGAGTAGTTCCCACTGGTTCGAAATTCACGAAATACTTTTCCAAGATGTTCCATCTTTACACCTGCTCTGATAATTCTTCCCACTCAAGCATAGCCTCTTCTTGACGATGGCTAATTTTGTCCAGTTCAGCCTGCAATTCCATGAGCTTTTCAGCATCGTTGGTTTCTAGCATTTTTTCAGAAATGGCTTGGCTTTGAGTTTCTAACTCTTCGATTTCAGCCTCTAAACTCTCTATTTGGCGCATGAGCTTACGGGCTTCTTTCTGACTTTCTTTCTGGGCCTGATAGTCATTAGATGGACTTGCTTCTTTTGCTTGATTACTCATTGAAGCTTCCTCTGTCTGACTGACTTCTATTTCAGCCTTTTTATCAACATAGTAGTCATAATCTCCAAGGTAGAGGGTTGAACCACTCTCAGACAATTCCAGTACATGAGTGGCTACACGATTGATAAAGTAACGGTCGTGGCTGACAAAAAGAAGGGTTCCATCAAAATCAATCAGAGCATTTTCTAACACTTCCTTGCTATCAATATCCAAGTGGTTGGTCGGCTCGTCAAGAATCAAGAAGTTATTGTTTTCCATTGAAAGTTTGGCAAGCAACAAACGAGCTTTCTCGCCACCTGACAGCATTCCTACTGATTTTTTAACATCATCTCCTGTGAAAAGGAAGGCGCCAAGGCGGTTGCGGATTTCAACTTCTGGTGTCAGTTTAAAATCATTCCAGAGTTCATCCAGAACAGTATTACTTGGTGTCAACTTGCTTTGAGTCTGATCATAGTAGCCAACCTCAACATTAGCACCAAATCGCTTTTCTCCCTTGATAAAAGGAATCTGGTCTACTATAGACTTGATAAAGGTTGATTTGCCAATACCATTTGGTCCGACAATCGCAACAGCGTTCATCTTACGAAGGTCTAGATTGATTGGCTCTGAAAGTATTTCCCCATCATAACCAATGGCTGCATTTTCAACTGTCAAAACGACATTTCCCGACGTTTTTTCAGACTGGAAGGTCATGTTGGCTGATTTCTTACCAGCTTCTGGCTTGTCCAAACGCTCCATTTTTTCCAATTGTTTCCGGCGAGATTGGGCACGTTTGGTCGTTGAAGCTCGGACTAGATTGCGATTGACAAAGTCTTCTAGAGCAGCGATTTCCTTTTGTTGCTTTTCATAGTTTTTTGCCTCAGTAGCTAGCTTTTGCTCCTTCAACTCAACAAAACGAGAATAATTGCCCACATAACGATCCAAGGAATGCTTAGTCAAATCCAGTGTAACCGTCGCAACCTTGTCCAAAAAGTAACGGTCGTGACTGACAATAATGAGGGCACTGCTATAGTTCACCAAGTAATTCTCTAGCCAGGCAATGGTTTCAATATCCAAGTGGTTGGTTGGCTCGTCCAAGACCAAGAGATTGGGCTTTTCAAGGAGCATTTTAGCCAGTGCAAGACGAGTATTTTGACCACCTGAAAGCTCAGCAATTTTCATCTGCCACATAGACTCGTCAAACTTGAAACCATTCAAGATAGCGCGGATATCAGCTTCGTAGGTAAAGCCACCAGCCTGGCGGAAATTCTCTGATAAACGATCATAATCCGCCATCAGTTTATCTAAATCTTCACCAGACTTTTCACCCATCTCCAACTCCATCTGACGCAGTTGTGTCTCTGTCCGACGCAAGTCATCAAAGACGTAAAGCATTTCATCGTAGATGGTATTGTCAGACTCAAAACGGCTATCTTGGGCTAGGTAAGACAGAGAGATATCTTTTTTCTTATTAATTTCTCCACTAGTTGGCTCCTCTTCTCCAACCAAAATCTTTAAAAGAGTAGACTTACCTGCACCATTTTTCCCAACAAGAGCAATTCGGTCTCGTTCATCTACCTGCAGATTAATATTATCAAAAAGAACCTCACCAGCAAAAGATCGTTCAATTTTATTAGCTTGTAAAATAATCATATCTCTATTTTACTATCTTTTTCTCTTTTGCACAATTGCAACGAAAAAAGTTCGAGTCATAAACTCGAACCTTTCATCTTAGTATCCAATGCCTCCACGGAATGTGCGAGCCATATCTTTCAATTCATAGTTTTTAGAAGAGGTATCGATGGTCCATTTTCCATCTTTCTTGGTCATTTTAATTTCATAACCCTCTTTCTTCATGTTATCACTAGTGTCTAGTGGAGTTGAATCAAATTGACTCGGTGCATTTTCCAAAATGTATTTCTCACCAGCTTTCATAGCTTCTGAGTAGTTGCTATATTTACCTTTGTTTTCTTCATAGAACTTACGGCTCAATTCATAAACATTCAAGTTATCCAAGTCGATTGTTTCTGGTCGAACATAAACAACAGCATAGTCTGGCAAGTATGTCTTCACCTTGTAATCAACTTTTGCTCTCTTAGCATTTGCTTTGATGTAAGCATCTGCGAATGTTCTAAGTTCTGAATCAGACGGTTTGTAGTTATAGAAACCTTTTCCGAATGACTCTGTAAATTTCTTGATAAACTCTTCTTTATCAGCTTTCGCATCGTTTGTGAATTCAGCACTATTATCAGAAGATTTTTTATCATCAGCAAGTGCTACAACTTGCGACTTTTTGTCAGTAGCACTTAGGTTCGTTCCACCACCAGAGCTTTCCCCATTAAGGTAAACAGCATCAACATATTTTTTCATTACATCTTTTGCTTCATCAATATTGTCTTCATACTGACTTGGATCCACCTTGATTGCTACATCGTTATTCTTTTTAGAATTTTCTTTGATGTCATCGTAAAAGCTAGGCGCGAAGTGAAGTTCATACTTAGCATTCTTGTCTACTTCATACACTACATAACCAGCAACGCTCTTTCCTTTAGAAAGACTGTCACCATATGACATAAATTTAGTTTTACTGTCGCTTTCATAAACTTGAATTGGTTGTAATTTTTCATCCTTTTCATTGTATAGCGTGATATCTTGGCTAGTAAAACTAAACTGTTTATCACGATTGTTCTTGATTTCGACTTGAAGTGCAAGGTATGTTGATGATGAATCCTCATCTTTAGGCAATACATACATACCGTCTTTTACAGAAACCTCAAAATTAGAGTTTGAAGCTGTACCATTGTCGCTTGCTTTTTTTTGAGCTCCACAGGCAACCAGTGCTAAAGCTGATAAAAGCAAGGCAGAATGCTTAAGAATTTTTTTCATAATGGATTCTCCTTTAATGATTTACTATATTTTACCATACGCAGAATAAAAATCAAAACAGAAACCAGATATTTTCAAAATATCTTAAATTTATAGAGTTTTAACTTAAATTTTTCTATCTGTTCATTTGATACATTAAAGGATTCTTTATAAAAAGAATAGAATATAACAATATTTTTGATTTTTTTCTTCAACAAACCTACAAAATCAATTATAAACTTTCATGTTATAAAGTATCTAATAATTAATTTTCATCGCTAACTTAGTATAAGTAAGCACAGTTCCCACCATTTTCCCGCTAAAGTGCATAAGTAAATTTCCTACATTTTAAGTTATGCTAACGTTTTACTAAAATGTCAAATCGTGATATAATGAAAGCGATTAAAGCAATAAACAAAGGAGACACTCTATGACTTACCAAGAAAATTATCAAAAATGGGTCGATTTTGCTGACCTTCCAGACTACCTTCGTCAAGATTTGGAAAATATGGACGAAAAAACAAAGGAAGATGCCTTCTATACAAATCTTGAATTTGGTACTGCAGGTATGCGTGGTTTGATCGGTGCTGGTACAAACCGTATCAATATCTATGTTGTTCGTCAAGCAACTGAGGGTTTGGCTCGTTTGATTGAGTCAAAAGGTGGAAATGAAAAAGAACGTGGTGTGGCGATTGCCTATGATAGCCGTCACTTCTCACCTGAGTTTGCCTTTGAATCTGCGGCAGTTCTTGCTAAACACGGTATCAAATCTTACGTATTTGAAAGCCTCCGTCCAACTCCAGAACTCTCATTCGCTGTTCGTCACCTCAACTGTTTCGCAGGTATCATGATTACTGCCAGTCACAATCCTGCTCCATTTAACGGTTACAAGGTTTATGGAGAAGACGGTGGACAAATGCCTCCACACGATGCGGACGCTTTAACTACTTATATTCGTGCAATCGAAAATCCATTCGCTGTGGAAGTTGCTGATGTCGAAGCTGAAAAAGCTTCTGGCTTGATTGAAGTTATCGGCGAAGCTGTTGATGCAGAATACCTTAAAGAAGTTAAAGACGTAAACATCAACCCAACCTTGATCGAAGAATTCGGTAAAGACATGAAGATTGTCTACACACCACTTCATGGTACGGGTGAAATGTTGGCTCGTCGTGCTCTTGCTCAAGCAGGATTTGACTCTGTTCAAGTTGTTGAAGCACAAGCAACTGCTGATCCTGACTTCTCAACTGTAAAATCTCCAAACCCAGAAAGCCAAGCAGCCTTCGCCCTTGCTGAAGAACTTGGTCGTCAAGTTGGTGCAGATGTGCTTGTTGCAACTGACCCTGACGCTGACCGTGTTGGTGTTGAAGTTCTTCAAAAAGATGGTAGCTACCTTAACCTTTCAGGTAACCAAATCGGTGCTATCATGGCTAAATACATCTTGGAAGCCCACAAAAATGCTGGAACTCTTCCTGAAAATGCAGCTCTCTGCAAATCCATCGTATCAACTGACTTGGTAACGAAGATTGCTGAAAGCTACGGCGCAACCATGTTCAACGTTTTGACAGGTTTCAAATTTATCGCAGAGAAAATCCAAGAATTTGAAGAAAAACACAATCACACTTACATGATGGGATTTGAAGAAAGCTTCGGTTACTTGATTAAACCATTCGTACGTGATAAAGACGCCATCCAAGCCGTTCTTGTCGTTGCTGAGCTTGCTGCCTACTACCGTTCACGTGGTTTGACACTTGCTGACGGTATCGAAGAAATCTACAAAGAATACGGCTACTACGCTGAAAAGACTATCTCTGTTACCCTTTCTGGTGTTGATGGTGCAGAACAAATCAAGGAAATCATGGCTAAGTTCCGTAACAATGCTCCAAAAGAATGGAATGCAACAGCTATCACTGTCGTAGAAGACTTCAAGGCTCAAACTGCTACTGCTGCTGATGGTACTGTTACAAACTTGACAACTCCTCCAAGTGATGTGTTGAAATATACACTTGCTGACGGTTCATGGATTGCAGTTCGCCCTTCTGGTACAGAACCAAAAATCAAATTCTACATTGCTGTTGTGGGTGAAAGCAATGAAGATTCACAAGCTAAGATTGCCAACATCGAAGCAGAAATCAATGCTTTTGTAAAATAAAGCTCTAAAAAAGATGAGACCAACCAGTCTCATCTTTTTTTCGTATCAAATCTAAGCATTTTTAGAAACTTTATGGCATACTAGACTTATCAATGAAAGCGAGGTAATCTCATGGAACAATTTTTAGAAAACACCAAAGACCTTGAAGTAACTACAGTTGCGCGTGCACAAGAAGCTCTTGATAAGAAAGAAACTGCAACCTTCTTTATTGGTCGTAAAACTTGCCCTTACTGCCGTAAATTCGCAGGTACCTTGGCAGGTGTCGTAGCTGAAACTAAAGCTCACATCTACTTCATCAACAGTGAAGAACCAAGCCAACTCAATGAGTTACAAGAATTCCGTTCACGCTATGGAATTCCAACTGTACCAGGCTTCGTTCACATTGCAGATGGCCAAATCAATGTCCGTTGCGACTCTTCTATGTCCGCACAAGAAATCAAAGAATTTGCAGGATTGTAAAAAACCACTCGTCGAGTGGTTTTTGTATAGTCTAAATTACTTTTTTTCAAGCAAGTCTTGTATCATTCTATGCAGTTCTTCTATCTTCTCAGATTGTTTCTCTAGTAATATTCTTTGAGTTATTAATTCGTCTTGAAGTTTATCAAGCTTTATCTGATCAAATGGATTATCCTTTACAAAAAAGTTTGTCAAGGCACTCGTTAACATCCCTATTGTGCCAATACCAACAAGCATTAGTAAAACAGCTAACCACTTCCCAAAAATCGACGCAGGAACAATATCTCCATAACCAACAGTCGTTACAGTCACAAGCGCCCACCAAAGACTATCTGAGAATGATTTTTCTTCAACAACAGATAAAATTGAACTACCTACCAGTACAATAAAGGAATTGAGATAGAAAATATAAAGTAAGCCATTTGTTCGTAAGAGTTTTCCAACCTTCTTTTCCAACTTGCCAGTCAATCCAACGACTCTTAAAAGACGAGTTAGTTTCAGTAATTTTGTCAGCCTTGCTAAGCGGAAGATTCGCCCTAATCGAAATACTGTAAAAATAGCATTCAAAGGAAGGATAGCTAGCAAGTCAAAAATATTTTCAAGAAGAAATCGCCACTTTTCCTTACTTGTAAAGAACCGCCAGCCATAATCCACCACAAAGATAAACCAAAGTAGTAAGTCAATAATACTATAGGGTGGATTATCCAAATCAATCATCTCAGCAAATCCAAGCAAGACAAGGACAACGGATATCAATGCAAGTATGATAATCGTTGTGTCATAGTAATCCTTTAATAGCCATTTTCTCTTCACACTGCTACTCCTTTAGTTTTTTTAATCATTATACCACACTAAATTCCTGACAAAGTACAAAACAAAAGAAGGCACTCGCCTTCTTTTTTATATATCTGTCAATGGTGTTGCAGTATCTGGTGAGGTATCATAAACCTTAAAGTCTACTCCGACTCCCAGATCCGCTTGGGCTAGCTGGTTGACCATAGTCATATGAGCCAGCTCCTTGATATTGTTCTCTTTGGACAAGTGACCAAGATAGATTTTCTTTGTTCGATTTCCCATTGCACGAATCATGGCCTCAGCACCGTCTTCGTTAGAAAGGTGACCGAGATCCGATAGAATTCGCTGTTTGAGACGCCAAGCGTAAGATCCTGCTCGCAAAATCTCCACATCGTGGTTGGACTCGATGAGGTAGCCGTCCGCATTCTCGACAATTCCTGCCATACGGTCACTTACATAACCTGTATCGGTCAGCATGACGAAGCTCTTGTCGTCTTTCATAAATCGGTAAAACTGTGGTGCTGCCGCATCATGACTGACACCAAAACTCTCAATGTCGATATCACCAAAAGTTTTGGTTTTTCCCATTTCAAAAATATGCTTCTGCGAAGAGTCCACCTTGCCGAGGTACTTACTATTTTCCATAGCCTGCCAAGTCTTTTCATTGGCGTAAAGATCCATGCCATATTTACGAGCCAAGACACCGACCCCATGGATATGGTCTGAGTGCTCATGCGTAATCAGAATCGCATCCAGATCTTCAGGTTTGCGATTAATTTCAGCTAGCAGACTTGAAATTTTCTTACCAGACAAGCCCGCATCTACTAGGATTTTCTTTTTTGGGGTTTCCAGATAAAAGGAATTTCCACTGGAACCTGATGCTAAAATACTGTATTTAAAGCCTTTTTCACTCATTCTAGTCTTCTATTTCGTCCTCCCATATTTCTTCTTTTACGGCATCCTTATCATAAGGGAGCACGATGGTAAAGGTTGAGCCCTTACCGTATTCACTTTTGGCCCAAATAAAGCCATTGTGTTGTTTGATGATTTCTTTGGCGATGGCTAGACCTAGCCCAGTTCCACCTTGTGCACGACTTCTTGCGCGATCCACACGATAAAAACGGTCAAATATCTTCGGCAAATCTTGTTTTGGAATACCTAGACCTTGGTCTTTGATAGATAAAATCATCTGGTCATCAGTGGTTTTCATGCTGACAGTAATTTTCCCACCATCTGGTGAGTACTTGATGGCATTGTTAAGAATATTATCAATCACCTGAGTCATCTTATCGGTATCAATCTCGATCCAAACTGAATTAATAGGGTAATCTCTGACAAGCTCATATTTTTTCTCGTCATCCTGACTTCTCATCTTATCAAAGCGGTTGAGAATAAAGGTGATGAATGCTGTAAAATTAATCAATTCCACATCTAGCTGACTTGTCGTATTATCAATACGAGAGAGATGCAAGAGATCTGTTACCATCCGCATCATACGGTTGGTTTCATCGAGTGAAACCTTGATAAAATCAGGAGCAACAGGATCATAAAGAGCTCCCTCGTCCAAGGCTTCGAGATAAGATTTAACACTGGTCAAAGGAGTACGCAACTCATGACTCACGTTCGAAACAAAGAGTCTTCGCTCACGCTCTTCCTTCTCCTGTTCGGTCGTATCATGTAAAACGGCAACCAAACCAGAGATGAAACCTGACTCACGACGAACCAGAGCAAAACGTACACGAAGGCTTAGATATTCCCCATTTACATCCTGCGAGTCAATCGTCAACTCAGGAATCTGTGTAATTAGATCACGCAGCTCATACTCATCTTCTATCTTAAGCAATTCGAGGATGCTTTTATTCAGAACATCTTCTTTCTGCACACCGAGCTGTTTCTTGGCCATATCGTTGATCATAGTAATCTGGCCACGGCGATTAGTCGCAAGAACGCCATCTGTCATGTAAGAAAGAATACTGTTCAATCGTTTACTCTCTTGTTCCAGATTTTCTTGGGTCAAACGAATAACTTCTGACAAATCGTTCAGATTATTGGTGATATTGGTGATTTCTGTACTCCCTTGCAAGTCCAAAACTTGAGAATAATCACCTGCAATCAAGTCCTTAACCTTTTGATTTATCTCCTTTAGACGGATATTATCCCGACGATTTTCCAATAACAACAAGGTCACGACTAGGATAAATCCAAGTAAAATCAGGATAAAGATAAAATCGCTGGTCAGAATAGTTTGTCTAATATCTTCAATCATTATTTCTCATATAGTATCCAACACCACGACGTGTGAGAATGTACTCTGGACGACTTGGAGTATCTTCTATTTTCTCACGCAAGCGTCTAATGGTCACGTCCACAGTACGAACATCACCAAAATAGTCATAACCCCATACAGTCTCAAGCAAGTGTTCACGTGTAATCACTTGTCCAATATGAGATGCCAAGTGATACAAGAGTTCAAACTCACGGTGGGTTAAATCTAATTCCTCACCATATTTCTTAGCCACGTAAGCATCTGGAACGATTTCCAAATCACCGATTTGTAAGGGCTGCGTCTTCTTCTCATCAGACTCTTGGCTATCCACAGAAACTAGGTCGGTACGACGAAGCAGAGCCTTGACACGAGCTTGCAACTCACGGTTTGAGAAAGGCTTTGTAACATAATCATCTGCACCTAACTCTAAACCAATAACCTTGTCAAACTCGCTATCCTTAGCTGAGAGCATGATAATCGGCACGCTACTAGTCTTACGAATAGATTTAGCCACTTCTAAACCATCAATTTCAGGTAACATCAAGTCGAGGATAATAATATCCGGTTGCTCTGCTTCAAATAGCTCGATCGCCTCACGACCATTGAAGGCTGTAACAACTTCATAACCTTCCTTGGCCATATTAAACTTAATAATATCTGAGATTGGTTTCTCATCATCTACAATTAATATTTTTTTCATTTTATCACCTTTTTCTCTATCTATTATAACAAAAAAATGCAAAGAAGGCACAAATGGCTACTGTAAGCCTTCATCTTCAAGAGTTGTTTTTATAAGCCTGCCAAATTTTTTGTTGAGGTTTCGCAAGTGGATAATCAGAAAACTCCTGAGGAGAAACCCAGCGAATTTCTCTGTCCGAAAACTGTTTTGTTTCCGTCACTTGACCAGCGATGATTTGAATATGCCATTTCCGATGACTAAATACATGCTTGACCTGGTCAAATACTTGCTGGGACCAATTCACTTCTAAATCATAATCTTGCTCAAAGTTTTCTTGAGGACTTGGCCCAAATACTCTGCTTTCCTCTGTGACTTGTGAAAAGAGATCTAGTTGATTGTCATCACTTGAAAAATCATCAACTTCAATCAATGGGAAATGCCAAAAACCAGCTAGCAGTTTCTCGCTTTCATTTTTCTCTAGTAAAAATTGTCCTTGGTCATTGCGTACAACCAAAGCCTTGAGATAAATTGGTAGGGGCTTTTTCTTGGGTTCTTTAATCGGATAACGACCCATGGTCCCATTCTGATAGGCTGCGCTAAAATCCTTAACAGGGCTTTCTTCTGGTCGAGGGTTAACTGGTGCCTCTATGTCAGAGCCTAAATCCATCAGAGCTTGATTAAAGTCTCCTGGCCGTTTCGGGTCAATCAAGATTTCCATCATAGCTTGGAAAATCTTTCGATTGCTGGGAACTCCGATATCATGATTAACCTCAAACAAGCGTGCCAAAACCCGCATGACATTGCCATCAACCGCTGGCTCAGGCAAAT
This sequence comes from Streptococcus oralis ATCC 49296, assembly GCF_000185265.1. Lineage (GTDB taxonomy): Bacteria > Bacillota > Bacilli > Lactobacillales > Streptococcaceae > Streptococcus > Streptococcus oralis_BC. Next base: position 1,554,129 of record NZ_GL622183.1, read on the forward strand.
TAAAAGCGATACTGGAAATAGCTCCCGCAGTGTAAGGGCCAATCCCTTTTAAACTAGAAATTCCTTCATAGGTGTTTGGAAATTGACCCCCAAAGTCAGCCATAATCTGCTGGGCTGCAGCCTGCATATTGCGTACGCGGGAATAATAGCCCAACCCCTCCCAAGCCTTCAGCAGACGCTCTTCAGGGGCATTGGCCAGACTTTCAACAGTTGGAAACCAGTCCAAGAATCGTTCGTAGTATGGAATAACTGTATCCACTCTGGTCTGCTGAAGCATGATTTCAGATACCCAGATATGATAAGGATTTTTACTTCTCCGCCAAGGCAAATCTCGCTTGTTTTCATCATACCAGTTGAGGAGTTTTTCACGAAAAGAAATAATCTTCTCCTCCGGCCACATGACGATACCGTATTCTTTCAAATCTAACATATATCTAGTATAACATAGAAGCTTCTAACTGTCCTTTTCTCAGTACTAAAAAGCCTCTTCCCATGGGAAAGAGGACTAAATCTTATTGATGAACTGCTTGAGCTGCTGTGATAAGGGTCAACTTGTACACATCATCTGCATTACATCCACGAGAAAGGTCGTTAACAGGTTTGTTCAAACCTTGCAAAACAGGTCCTACAGCCGCAAAACCACCGAGACGTTCTGCCATCTTATACCCAATATTTCCGGCTTCGATACCTGGGAAGACAAAGACATTTGCTTGACCAGCTACATTACTTCCTGGAGCTTTAAGAGCTGCAGTTTCAGGAACAAAGGCAGCGTCAAATTGCAATTCACCATCAATCTCAAGGTCAGGACGCAAGTCGTGAGCAATTTTAGTAGCTTCCACTACCTTATCAACACTTTCACCAAAGCCTGAACCTTTAGTAGAATAACTTAGCATAGCAATTTTAGGTTCAATACCAAACATTTTAGCTGTGATTGCTGAGTTGATGGCAATTTCAGCCAAGGCTTCTGCATCTGGATTGATGTTAATGGCACAGTCTCCAAATAGGTAACGTTCTGTACCACGAACCATGAGGAAGGCACCTGACGTACGAGTTACATTTGGACGAGTTTTAATGATTTGTAGGGCTGGGCGAACTGTTGAGGCAGTTGAGTGAATCGCACCAGATACCATACCGTCAACCAAGCCCAAGTAGACTAGCATCACACCAAAGTAGTTGACATCATCAACCAAAACTTTGCGCGCTTCTTCTTCAGTCATTTTGCCCTTACGACGCTCTACTAAAGCAGCAACCATTTCTTCGAATTGAGGATAGTGTTGGGGATCAATTACTTCATAACCATCCATGATCCCTTCGATTTCGAGATAAATTTTAATTTTTTCAGGGTTTCCGAGCAAAACAGGAATTACTTCTGTTTCTTTTACCAAGCGTTTTGTTGCTTGAAGAATACGTGGCTCTTCCCCTTCAGGGAGAACGATACGAGCATTTTTGCCAACCAGGTTGGCTTTGAGACTTTCAAAAACTTCCATGAGTTTTCTCCTTTAAGAAAATAAATTATACTCCAAACAATTTTTAAAGAGTATTAGTTGATAACTGAGTAATAAGATTGCTGAAATCATCCGGTAAGGGGCTTTCTAGTTGCAAATCTTGCTCTAGAAAAGGATGATAAAAAGATAAATAATGGCAATGCAGAGCCTGACGTTGGATACCGTCATCCAGACTACCACCATACAAATCGTCTCCCAACAAAGGAAAGCCAATATGAGAAAAATGCACTCGAATCTGATGAGTTCGCCCAGTATGAAGACGAATATCGACTAGGTGAATATTTCCATAAGACGCGACAACTTTGTAAGATGTATGGGCGTATTTCCCACCTTTGGCAACCCGTCTTGTGATAATGGAGTCCACATCACGCGCAATCGGGGCGATAATCTCCCCTTCAGGCTCCAAGACACCAGCTCCTTTAACTAAAGCAAAGTAACGTTTTTCGATAGACTTTCGTTGCAGTTGCTTGTCTAAACGTGCATGAGCGTAGCCGTGCTTGGCAAAAAGCATCAAACCAGATGTATCTCTATCAAGCCTAGTCACGATGTGAACTTGCTGGTTTTCATATTCTTGTTTGACATAGTAGCCCTTGATAAAATTCGCAATGGTATTGGAATGGTTGACACTGGGGATGGAAGCTACTCCATAAGGCTTATTTAAAACCAGAAAATGGTCATCCTCATAGAGAACATCGAGTGGTCGGTCAATAGCTTCAAGGCTCTCAAACCCTTCCTCAGCTGGAATATCAATAGTTACCCTGTCTCCAATATCTAAGAGATAAGTCGCATTTTGAGGTTGGCCATTGACCAAAATAGCCCCGCCTCGAAACTTAATCTTAGCCAAAAGTCCCTTGGAAACCTCATGTTTCTTGAGGAATGTTTTGACTTTGACATGCTCATCTGCGATAAATTCGAACCTCATTCATCCACCTCGCCTATGAAGGCATCTTTGACACGATTCCAGAAACTAGTGTGACTTGGAGTCGCTACGAAGTGAATCTTGTGATGGTCGATTTGATACTCAATCCGTTCGATATTACGGAAGGAATAGACGCTGTTATCGACTGATATCGTATGGTAATCATTGCGTGTCGGCAAAAGTTCAATCTTATCTTTTTTGGGAATAATGATTGATGATCCCAAAGTGCGATAGACTCGGTTATTGAGGCTTGCTATTTCCGTCAACTGCAAGGCTTCAATGGTAGGATGCAAGACAGCTCCACCCAAGGACTTGTTGTAGGCGGTACTTCCCGTCGGCGTTGAAACAGTCACTCCATCTCCACGAAATCTCTCAAACGGAACGTGGTTAATGATGATATCCGCAACCATGGTCCGATCTGATCGACGGATACTGGCTTCATTTAAAGCACGAAAGATTTTCACTTCTCCATTTTCAAGTGTTACCTTGACATTCAAGACTGGATAGGAAACTTTGGCACCAGTATCTAGTAAAAGATTGGTCACCAACTGATCCAGCTCAAAATCACGATAATCTGTGTAAAATCCCAAATGCCCTGTATGAACACCTACAAATCGAACCTTGTCTAACTGATTCTCATACTTGTGAAAGGCAGATAAAAGCATCCCATCGCCACCAATCGAAATGACGATGTCGGGATTGGTATCGTTCAGTATAAAATGTTGTTTCTTGAGTTTTTCCCTCAGCTCATGCAAGACCTTCTGACTTTGTGGCTTTCTATTTGCTATGAGGTCAACTCGTTTACCTGTATTCTTCATCTGTATCGTCACTATTTCCTACACCATCGTTTAGTTTTCTGCTCAATGGATCAAAGAGAGCCTGCGCTTCCTGGATATCATCACGAATCTTACCCATTTCTTCATCCAGTTGATAGGCTATTTTCGCTGTGATTTCCAGCCTTTTCCTGATTTCTTCTGGAAAATTGCCCTGATATTTATAATTGAGCGAGTGTTCAATCGTAGCCCAGAAATTCATGGCTAAAGTCCGTATTTGAATTTCCGCCAAAATCGTCTTAGCTCCGTTGATCGTATCAACCGTGTACTCGACAACCACGTGATAAGAACGATAACCTGAAGCCTTACGATGAGTGATATAGTCTCGTTCCTGAACGACTCTCATATCTTGGCGTTTACGTAGAATCTCAACTACCTCTTTAACGTCATCAACAAACTGAACCATGACACGTAAACCCGCAATGTCTTGCAGATCATGTTCCAGACTTGCATATGTAATTCCTCGACGAGCCATTTTTTCTTTGATACTTTCAATCGGTTTGACACGACCCGTTACAAACTCAATCGGAGAATGCTTGTTTTGCTTACGATACTGTTTGCGAATTCCTCGAAGTTTGATCTTCAATTCACCAACAGCCTGAATGTAAGGATCTAAAAATTCTTCCCATTCTATGGTCATACTTTCTCCCTTATAATGTTTGATTGCTCTGTCGAAAATCTTTGATTTTTTCAGTACATTCGTATACAATAAATACATTGTCCATTATACCATAAATCGCTTTCAAAGATATAGAAAAGGTTGAAAAAATGAAACATTTAGAAATAGAATTGAAAACACTTCTGAAAAAAGAGGAATATGATCATCTAAAAAAACAGTTTTCCCATATCCAACCCGTTCTTCAGAAGAACTACTACATTGACACACCAGATTTCCAATTGCGTGAAAAGAAGGTTGCCATGCGCATTCGCACTTTTGCAGATTGGGCGGAATTGACCTTAAAAGTGCCTCAAACTGTAGGAAATATGGAATACAACCAGAAACTAACTCTTCCAGAAGCTGAATCATACCTAGAAAAACAAAAACTACCTCCAGGGCTCGTTCTAGAGAAACTCGCTAAGATGGGTATCGAAAGCCATGACTGGTTTGTTCTAGGCTGTCTTTCCACTCTACGTTATGAAATGAAAACTGAAATTGGCTTAATGGCCTTAGATGAAAGTCGATACTTTGACCAGACGGACTATGAACTCGAGCTTGAAGTCACCGACCATGAAAAAGGGAAAGCTGATTTTAAGAGATTTTTAGATGAAAATCAGATAACCTATCAGAAAGCTCCTTCAAAATTAATTCGTTTTATTAAAAGCATGAAAAAATGCTGAAATAATCTCCTTTTTTTGGTAAAATAGAAAAGATAAAAATAAAAGAATCTAGCTTTGAAAAACAAAGCTTTCTCAAAGAAGATTCGCAAAGTTTACAGAGGACGGTCTATAATGTCAGATAGAAACAACATGAAACTTTTCACCCTAAACTCTAACCATGAAATCGCTCAAAAGATTGCGGATACAGTTGGTGTACCTCTTGGGAAATTATCCTCTCGACAATTTTCTGATGGCGAAATCCAGGTCAACATTGAAGAAAGTGTCCGTGGTTACGATGTTTATATCATCCAGTCAACCAGCTACCCTGTTAGCAACCACTTGATGGAGTTGTTAATCATGGTTGATGCTTGTGTACGTGCAAGTGCTCATAGTATCAACGTTGTCCTTCCTTACTTTGGTTATGCTCGTCAGGATCGTATCGCTTCTTCTCGCGAACCCCTCACTGCAAAACTAGTTGCCAATATGCTTGTCAAAGCTGGTGTAAGCCGTGTCCTAACGCTTGACCTCCATGCTGTTCAGGTCCAAGGTTTCTTTGACATTCCTGTAGACAATCTTTATACTGTTCCTCTATTTGCTAAGCACTACTGTGATAAAGGACTTCTTGGCTCTGATGTTGTTGTTGTCAGTCCAAAGAACTCTGGTGTTAAACGTGCACGTAGTTTGGCTGAATACCTTGATGCTCCTATCGCTATCATTGACTACGCTCAAGACGATTCTGATCGTAACGAAGGCTATATCATTGGGGATGTTGAAGGCAAGAAGGCTATCTTGATTGACGATATCCTAAATACTGGTCGTACTTTCTCTGAAGCAGCCAAAATCGTTGAACGTGAAGGCGCAACTGAGATTTATGCAGTATCCAGTCACGGTTTATTTGTTGAAGGTGCAGCAGATCTTCTTGACGCTACAAACATCAAAGAAATTCTCGTGACGGACTCAGTAGCGACCAAAGAAAGAACTCCAGAAAATGTATGTTACATTACTGCTAGCGAATTAATTGGTGATGCTATCGTCCGCATCCATGAAAGAAAACCAGTCAGCCCACTCTTTGCTTACAACAAAAAGAAATAAGGTGATTCTTTGATTTATTTGGACAATGCTGCTACGACTCCTATGTCAGCAGTAGCTATTTCTGAAATGACCAAGGTCATGCAAGAAACTCATGGTAATCCTTCTAGTATTCATAGTCATGGTCGGCAGGCTGGCAAACTCTTGCGAGAAGCTCGTCAAGACTTAGCCCTCTTACTAGGAACAAAACCTCAACATATCTTTTTTACATCTGGCGGTACAGAAAGTAACAATACAGCCATTATCGGCTATTGTCTCCGTCATCAAAATCAGGGAAAACATATCATCACAACAGCTATTGAACACCATTCTGTGCTTGAGACTATCGATTATCTGGTTCAACATTTTGGTTTTGAAGCGACCATCATCCAACCAGTAAATCAAGAAATTACTGCCCAGCAAATTCAAGAAGCCTTACGTGACGATACCATTCTCGTTTCCACCATGTATGCTAATAATGAAACTGGGAGTCTCTTACCTATCGCTGAGATTGGACGTATTTTAAAAGAGCATCCTGCTGCTTATCATGTAGATGCTGTTCAAGCTATCGGGAAGATTCATATCCATCCCGAGGAATTAGGAATTGATTTCCTCAGTGCTTCTGCCCACAAATTCCATGGACCAAAAGGAGTCGGATTTCTTTACGCATCGACTGGAGACTTTGATTCCTACCTTCACGGTGGAGACCAAGAACAAAAGAAACGGGCTGGAACAGAAAATCTCGCTGCCATTGTAGGTATGGTCGCTGCTCTCAAAGAGGATTTAAATGACCAAGTTGAGCACTACCAAAAACTAAGCGCACTCAAAACTACTTTTTTAGAAGAAATTGCAGGTCTCGACTACTATCTCAATGAAAGTAACCACCAACTTCCTTATGTTGTCAACATTGGCTTTCCTGGTCAGAAAAATGATTTACTTTTACTTCGGTTAGATCTTGAAGGAATTTCAATTTCTACCGGTTCGGCTTGTACTGCTGGTATTGTGCAAACCAGTCATGTGCTTGAAGCATTTTATGGGTCTGATTCGCATCGTTTAACAGAATCTGTCCGTATCAGTCTTTCTCCTCTTAACACTGAGGAAGAACTGAAACAACTCGCACAAACCTTAAAAAAAATTATTGGAGATTAAACTAATGGCATTCGAAAAAACCATTAAACTACAAAACTGCCGCTACGACTATACACTTAGTCCAACTGTTAAAAAGTTCACACTGAAAGATAATACTTTCTTTGAAACAAAAGTTGGAAACTTCGAACTGACTCGTTTGCTTGAGAAAGTACCCAACAGTGGTGAAGGTTTCAAGCTAAAAATCATCATCAACAAAGACCTTACAGGTGCTAAACTCAACATTACTGACAAGTCTGGCCTTCGTTTGGTCAATATCTTTAAATCAGAAGACCACCACATTCATCAGGAAAAATTCTACTTCCTCATGGACAGTTTAGTAGAACGCGGTATCTTCACTAAAGAAGAAAGATAATTGACTATGTATCGACTTACCTATCAAGATAACTATCACGTAGAACGTACACTTGAATATAAGGATTACGAAGAGCTCATGTTATCTCTATCAGGCTGTGTGACCCTACCTGATACTCTCCTAATCAGCTCCTTAACGCTGAATGATAAGGTGATTTATCAAGGATTGGTTGGCGATCTCTACCGTTTTCTATCACAAGCTCATTTTTCAGATAAAAACTAAGAAATTTCTTAGTTTTTTCTTGTTTTTGTTGATTTTTTCACAATGTTTCTATAAAATAGAAGAATAGAAAGGTTGTGATTTTGTGAAAGATAAACAGTCTGCTATTCCAAAAGCAACAGCAAAAAGACTCTCTCTTTATTATCGAATTTTCAAGAGATTTCATGCAGAAAAAATCGAACGTGCCAACTCCAAACAAATTGCAGAGGCTATCGGTATCGATTCTGCGACCGTTCGTCGGGATTTTTCCTATTTTGGTGAACTAGGTCGTCGAGGTTTTGGTTACGATGTCAAAAAATTGATGAATTTTTTTGCTGATCTCCTAAATGATAACTCAATTACAAATGTTATGTTGGTTGGAATCGGAAATATGGGCCATGCCCTTCTCCACTACCGCTTCCATGAGCGTAACAAGATGAAAATTATCATGGCCTTTGACCTAGATGACCATCCAGAAGTTGGAAGCCAGACACCTGATGGGATTCCAATCTATGGTATCTCTCAGATTAAAGAAAAAATCAAAGAAGCAGATGTCAAAACTGCTATCCTAACAGTTCCAAGTGTTAAATCACAAGAAGTTGCCAATCTTTTGGTTGATGCTGGTATAAAAGGTATTCTCAGCTTTTCCCCTGTTCACCTTCACCTCCCAAAAGATGTGGTCGTTCAGTATGTCGATTTGACAAGCGAACTCCAAACCCTCCTCTATTTTATGCGTAAAGAGGATTAGAAAGCGAAAGCATTTATGAAAAAACCAGTTATTGGGATTACAGGAAATGAAAAAGCTCATCCAGATGATGACATCATGATGAGCTATGCAGCAAAAGGCTTTATTGAAGGAGTCAAGGACGCTGGCGGAATTCCAATCATCCTACCGATTGGTGATCAAGAAATGGCTACCTATTACATCAGTATCATTGATAAGCTCATCCTAACGGGTGGGCAAAACGTTGATCCAAAATACTATTGTGAACCAAAGGTTATTGATAGTGATGACTACCACCTTCAAAGAGATATTTTTGAACTAGCACTTATCAAAGAAGCTATTAAGCAAAAGAAACCAATTTTCTCTGTTTGTCGGGGTACTCAACTTTTCAATGTCGCCATGGGAGGCACGCTACACCAAGATATCGAGGATCATTGGCAGGACTGTTCAGCCGAATACACGACCCAACGCCTCGTAACGGAACCTGATACCATTCTCCGAGAAATCTATGGAGAAATCTCTCATATCAACTCCTTCCACCACCAGAGCATTAAAGATCTAGCCTCAAATCTTAAGGTTGTAGCACATGATCCTAAAGATGGAATCATTGAGGCTGTGACAACTACGGACGGCTTTCCTTATCTTGGTGTCCAATGGCATCCAGAATTTCTATTTGAAAATCGCCCCAAAGATAAAATGCTATTTGACTATGTTGTTAACGAACTCTAGGACTTATAAATAGGTTATTAAATCATGAATGAAATTAAAATACCTTCTACTCATGAGATTTTGAGAGATATAGAAGCTAATGTTTTCATATCTTATAAGAAAAAGGAAGCTAATCTTTTCTTATCAAACAATGAAAAAGAAATAAGTGTTTGCTTTCATCTTTCTAATCTCTATAGACTTTTAACAGCGGAAAGTTACCAATCTTTTTCTAAGAATAAAGAGAATTTCGATAAACTATCTCAAAAAGAAAAAGAAAAACAGCTGAAAGAAATGTCTAAAAAGGCAAAACGATTTTGTAAAAAGGCAGATGCCAAACTAAAAAGTAAATTTCGTTCAAGTCTTTACTTTTACAGAGATATTCTCATTCATAAAAAAAGATATTATAAAATCGAAGATTTCAATGCAATTGTCGACTTTATCGTTCAAGAAAATTTACTTGTACCCACGATAAAACCTCTTCCTGTTATCAATATGGCAGAAGTAGATTCCTATGTTTTAAAAGTGATTGAGTAAGATCATGTGTAATCTTAAATCAGATCCGTCTTTTCACGGTAACTAAAGTAATCAGAGTGAGAGACAATCAAATGGTCCAAGAACACAATTCCCATCAGTTCGCAGGCTTCCTTGACTAGTTTAGTGACATGATTATCATTTCGACTAGGAGACACTGCACCAGATGGATGATTGTGAACGAGAATCACGGAGGTAGCCATATGCTTGAGGGCATAGTGAAGAATTTCCCTCGGTTCAGCAATGCTGCGTGTCGCAGATCCGATAAAAATAGTTTGCTGATGGATGATTTGATTTTGAGTATTGAGATAGAGCGCCACTAGGTGCTCTTGTTTTTTGTCGCCAAGTTCCTGTTGCATTTTCTTGGCTAGCTTTTGACTACTGAGAATACTTTCCATCTCAAGGGTTTCATGTTTGTGAATGCGGTGTCCCAGTTCAATCACTGCTTGTAGTTCAATGGCTTTAATCCGTCCAATACCAGACAGACTCTGCAATTCCTGCAGGGTCATATTTTTCAGATCAGTTAGACTGTTAAGACTATTCAAGACTCTCTGGGCAATTTCAAAGACATTAGCCTGACGCGTTCCTGTTCTGAGCAAAATAGCTAACAACTCTTGATTGCTTAGAGCCTCTACTCCTTCTTTAACTAGTCTTTCTCTAGGCAAGAGCGAATCTTCTTGGAATGAAATACTGTACATAAAAATCCTCCTCACTTTATTATTCGTGAGGAGGATGAAAAATTAGATTTTTTTCTCAATTGGAGCAACGCTGGCTAGGAGTTTTTTAAGTCCTACTTCTGGGAAGTTAATTTTCAGTTCCTGAGTATCACCGCTACCAGAGACTTCCAGAACAGTTCCCTCTCCCCATTTCTTGTGAAGAGCAATATCTCCGATAGACCAGTTGGTATCGCTTGAATCTTTTTTATTTCCGGATGTAAACTGTCCAAATGGGAGAGCACTTGACTGGATAGAGCTTGGTGCAGCATTGCGTTTTCGTTCTTGAAGGGCCTGGGCTAAGCTCATACCTTGACCAAAGGCCACTCCACCACTGCTATAAGAGGCTTTAAAGCTAGTATTCGCTGGACGGGCCAAACCTTGATACTCGAGCAAGTCCGAACTAATTTCATTGATAAAACGAGTTGGACGATTGTAGCTAGTACGACCAAAAAGCAAGCGTGAGTTGGCATTGGTTAGATAGAGGATCTTTTCTGCTCGTGTGATACCGACATAGGCCAAACGGCGTTCCTCTTCTAGCTCATCTGGATCTTCAGCTGCACGGCTAAGTGGAAAGACATTTTCCTCCATCCCAATGATAAAGACAACTGGGAACTCAAGTCCCTTAGCAGCGTGCAAGGTCATCAAGGTCACTTCTGATGTCTCCTGACTGCCTGAATCTGTGTCTGCAATCAAAGCCAAGTCATTCAAGAAACGACTGAGTTTATCTAAACCTGTTTCCTCTTCTTGACTATCAGGATTGTCGTCAAAATTCTTGGTAACAGATAGGAACTCTTCTATATTTTCAACCCGCACCTTGCTCTCCAAGGTTGCCTGAGCATTAAGAATATCGACATAACCTGTTTTTTCTAGAACAGCCTCCACCAGCTCGGTGATAGTTAATTGATCCAGTTGCTCCCGCAAATCCAGAATCATATTGGCAAAATCCCAGATAGACTGGGCTGCCTTACCTTTGATGCCAGACAACATAATATTGGCTGAAGCATCCAGCATAGACATCTCTTGCATATTGGCAAAATCCCGGATTTTCTCAACCGTTCCTGGACCGATTCCACGTTTCGGTTCGTTAATAATGCGCTCAAAACTGATATTGTCACTTAAATTAGCAATGAGATTGAGGTAGGCGATAATGTCACGAATTTCCTTACGGCTGTAGAACTTGGTCCCACCAACCATAGTATAAGGGATATTGGACTTGAGGAGGGCCTCCTCAATAGTACGGGATTGAGCATTAGTCCGATAAAGAACTGCAAAATCCTTATGAAGGAAGTTTTGACTACGACCAAGTTCGTCGATGGTTTTGGCTACAAAAACAGCCTCATCCTGTTCGTCATTTGCGCGATAGTAAATAATCTGCTCCCCATCCGCATTCTGAGTCCAGAGATTCTTAGGACGACGATTTTTATTGTTTTTGATGACGTCGTTAGCAGCTTGGAGAATGGTTTTTGTTGAACGATAATTTTCCTCTAACAAAACGACCTTGGCGTTAGGGTAATCTTTCTCAAAATCCAAGATATTCTGCATATCAGCCCCACGCCAACCGTAGATAGACTGGTCCGCATCACCGACCACGCAGATATTTTTAAAGCGTGAAGCCAAGAGTTTGACCAGTTGGTACTGGGCATGGTTGGTATCTTGGTACTCATCAACGTGAATGTACTGGAACTTCTGCTGATAGTAGGTCAAGACATCAGGATTCTGATCAAAGAGACGCAAAGTCAACATAATCAAATCATCAAAGTCAACGGACTCAGACTGACGAAGCTCCTTCTGATAGGCCGTATAACACTGGGCCACGATTTGCGTATACATATCACCAGCTTGAGCAGCATAAGCCACATCATCAATTAGGTCATTCTTAGCATTGGAAATGGTTCCCAAAATAGTCCGTTCATTCCATTTTTTAGGATCCAAGTTTAATTGCTTGAGAATGCGTTTCATGAGGGTTCGCTGTTCACCAGGATCCACAATAGTAAAATTCCGGTTGTAGCCAATATGATCCGCATCACGACGTAGAATACGAACACACATGGAGTGAAAGGTCGCAATCAGACAGTCCTGAGTAGCTGGATTGAGGCCATAGGCACGCTCCTTCATCTCACGCGCCGCCTTATTGGTAAAGGTAATGGCCAAGATATTCCAAGGATTGACCATCTTTTCATCAATCAAGTAGGCGATTCTGTGAGTTAAAACACGAGTCTTCCCAGAACCAGCACCAGCCATGACCAACAAGGGCCCTTCTGTCGTTTGCACCGCCTCAGCTTGACGGTCATTCATTCCATTCAATAATGCGTTCATTTTCTCTTCCTTACTCTTGAAGTCAATGTTTCTATTATATCAGAAATCGAGGAAAATATCTTTACCTAGACTGATTGCGTCTAGAAAGTAACTCTATTATCAGCTGAAGACAACTCCTTAAAGCTAGATAAAAAAATGAGCTTGGATATTATTTCCAAACTCATTTTAATTCAATTAAACTATTAGAACAATCCTAGGACCGTTCCGTCGCTTTCAACATCCATATTAAGAGCAGCTGGACGTTTTGGAAGTCCTGGCATGGTCATAACATCACCAGTTAGAGCAACGATGAAACCTGCCCCTAATTTTGGTACCAATTCACGGATGGTAATTTCAAAGTTTTCTGGTGCTCCAAGTGCATTTGGATTATCAGAGAAACTGTACTGAGTTTTCGCCATACAGATTGGCAATTTGTCCCATCCGTTTTGAACGATTTGGGCGATTTGCGTTTGGGCTTTCTTCTCAAAGTTCACTTTGCTACCGCGATAGATTTCAGTAACAATCTTTTCGATCTTTTCTTGGACAGAAAGGTCGTTGTCATAAAGGCGAGTATAGTTGGATGGGTTTTCAGCGATTGTCTTGACAACCGTTTCAGCAAGAGCTACTCCACCTTCGGCACCATCAGCCCAAACACTAGCCAGTTCAACTGGTACATCGATTGAGGCACAGAGTTCTTTCAAGGCTGCGATTTCAGCTTCTGTATCCGTGACAAATTCATTAATCGCAACAACTGCTGGAATACCAAACTTACGGATGTTCTCAACGTGGCGTTTTAAATTAGCGAAACCTGCACGAACTGCTTCTACATTTTCCTCTGTTAAAGCATCTTTTGCAACTCCACCATTCATCTTGAGGGCACGAAGGGTTGCAACGATGACAACTGCATCTGGAGAAGTTGGCAAGTTTGGTGTCTTGATATCAAGGAATTTCTCAGCACCAAGGTCTGCACCAAAACCAGCTTCAGTAACTGTGTAGTCCGCTAAGTGAAGGGCTGTGGTCGTTGCTAAAACAGAGTTACAGCCATGAGCAATATTGGCAAATGGACCACCGTGTACAAAGGCAGGTGTACCATAAATTGTCTGAACCAAGTTTGGCTTAATAGCATCTTTCAAAATCAATGCTAAAGCTCCCTCAACCTGCAAATCACCAACAGTAACTGGCGTACGATCGTAACGATAGCCAATAACGATGTTAGCCAAGCGACGTTTCAAATCTTCAATATCGGTCGCCAAGCAAAGAATGGCCATGATTTCTGAAGCAACGGTAATATCGAAACCATCCTCGCGTGGAATACCATTTAGAGGACCACCAAGTCCAACGGTCACATGACGAAGGGCACGGTCATTCAAGTCCACAACACGTTTCCAAAGAATACGACGTTGATCGATTCCCAGCTCATTTCCTTGGTGCAGGTGATTGTCAATCAAGGCAGAAAGAGCATTGTTGGCAGTTGTAATGGCATGCATATCCCCCGTAAAGTGAAGGTTGATGTCTTCCATTGGCAACACTTGGGCATAACCACCACCGGCTGCACCACCCTTAATCCCCATTACTGGGCCAAGAGACGGTTCGCGGATAGCAATCATGGTTTTCTTACCAATCTTGTTCAAGGCATCCGCAAGACCAATGGTAATGGTTGATTTCCCTTCACCTGCAGGTGTTGGGTTGATGGCAGTAACCAAGATCAATTTCCCAACTGGATTGCTCTCAACTGCACGAATTTTATCAAAGCTGAGCTTAGCCTTGTACTTTCCATACAATTCCAAATCATCGTAAGAAATACCCAGTTTCTCTACAACATCAACGATTGGTTTCAACTCAATACTCTGTGCGATTTCAATATCTGTTTTCATTCAAAACTCCTCTAGCCTCTAATATGATAATTCATTATAACACAAAACAAGATTTTTAACATCCATAAACTCTCTAAACGTTCGTAAATATCCTGAATTTCAAGATTTTTAGGGCTCTTTTAAAAATTTTATATGGCTTTATAGTTATAAACTATAGTGTAGCTTTGTTTTAGCAAAATTTTATCGCTTTCATTTTACTTACTGTTTATTTTTGTGTACAATAGTGCTATGAAAATTTTAGTCACATCGGGCGGTACCAGTGAAGCTATTGATAGCGTTCGCTCTATCACTAACCATTCTACAGGTCGCTTGGGAAAAATCATCACAGAAACCTTGCTTGCTGCGGGGCATGAAGTTTGTTTGATAACGACAAAACGAGCTCTGAAGCCAGAAGCTCATCCCAACCTAAGCATTCGAGAAATTAACAATACCAACGACCTTCTTGTTGTGATGCAAGAACTTGTTAAGAAATATCAGGTCTTAATCCACTCAATGGCTGTGTCAGACTATACTCCTGTTTATATGACGGGGCTTGAGGAGGTACAGGCTAGCTCCAATCTAGAAGAATTCTTAAACAAGCAGAATCATCAAGCTAAGATTTCTTCAACTGATGAGGTGCAGGTTTTATTCCTGAAAAAAACACCCAAAATCATCTCTCTAGTCAAGGAATGGAATCCTGCTATTCATCTGATTGGCTTTAAACTACTTGTTGATGTCTCTGAAGAATATCTCATAGAAATTGCTAGACAGAGTCTTATCAAGAACCAAGCAGACTTAATCATCGCAAATGACCTGACTCAAATCTCGGCAAATCAGCATCATGCAATCTTTGTTGAAAAAGAGCAACTCCAAACCGTTCAAACCAAAGAGGAAATTGCAAATCTCCTCCTTGAAAAAATTCAAGCATACGATTCTTAGAAAGGAAAGCCATGGCAAATATCCTCATCGCAGTTACAGGTTCCATTGCCTCCTATAAATCAGCTGATCTAGTCAGTTCCTTGAAAAAACAAGGCCATCATGTAACTGTATTAATGACTGAGGCAGCGAGAGAGTTTATCCAACCGTTGACACTACAGGTCCTCTCTCAAAATCCTGTTCACCTTGATGTCATGCAGGAACCTTCTCCTAATCAAGTCAATCATATCGAACTAGGCAAAAGGACTGACCTTTTTATCGTCATTCCCGCTACTGCTAATACCATTGCAAAACTTGCGCACGGTTTTGCGGACAACATGGTGACAAGCACAGCACTTGCCTTGCCAGAACATGTCAAAAAGTTAGTCGCACCAGCCATGAATACAAAAATGTATGACCATCCGGCAACTCAAGCTAATCTAAAAACATTAGAGACCTATGGTTATCAGATTATCTCTCCCAAGGAATCTCTACTAGCCTGTGGCGATCACGGCAAAGGCGCCCTAGCTGACCTGAATACTATTTTAGAAAGAATAAAGGAAACCCTCGATGAACAAACGCTCTAACATTGCACCCATTGCTATCTTTTTTGCAGTTATGCTCGTTATCCACTTTTTGAGTTCTCTCCTATTTAACCTTTTCCCATTTCCAATCAAACCGACCATCGTTCATATTCCAGTAATCATTGCTAGTATCATCTATGGTCCTCGCGTTGGGGTTACACTTGGTTTTCTTATGGGACTATTGAGCTTAACGGTAAACACAATTACCATCCTTCCAACCAGCTACCTCTTCTCACCATTCGTACCGAACGGAAACATCTATTCTGCGATTATCGCTATTGTCCCTCGAGTTTTGATTGGGCTGACACCTTACTTGGTTTATAAATTATTAAAAAACAGAACGGGTCTCATCTTTGCTGGTGCTCTCGGTTCCCTTACCAACACCGTCTTTGTCCTCGGGGGAATATTCTTCCTTTTTGGAAATGTCTTCGATGGCAATATCCAAAAACTCCTAGCAACCGTTATTTCTACAAACTCAATTGCCGAGCTTGTGATCTCTGCCGTTCTAACAGTAGCAATTGTCCCCCGTCTCGAAACCTTGAAGAAATAAAAAATCAACTCCACTTTCATCATGAAGGTGGAGTTTAGCATTTAAAACATAAGAAACATCAATAGAATATGAAAGCCAAAGCGCAGGAGTTGATACGAAAGAGGTGTAGGTTGCTGGCTTTTCTGGCTATCCAAGTATAGGGTTAGAGATAGTAAAACCAAACCAAATGCAATCACCAATCTGACGAAATAAGCAATTTCCAGTATTGCTGCCATCAAAAGAAAACCTAATAAAGGAAGGCTAAAAAGTGAAACAGCCAGGCTACTTGTTAATAGAGAGAGTAGCGAAAGGACCAATAAACTATAAACTAGGAAGCGAGTCCAACCTGAGACTACTTTCCCTTCACTTTTCTGTTTTGACATCATCACGATTACCACGATTAGGTAAACAAAAAGTATCATCACATTTTCTCCTCAGTTCCTATTATTCTTTACCACATTTTAACCAAATTTTCCTGAAAAATCAATAATGCTTCTTGACTTGATTGGTGATTTATTGTACTATACTTGTGTATATACAGATAAATGGAGGTTCTTATGAATATACGGAAAAAAACGCAGTTTATGACTATGACTGCCCTACTCACTGCAATCGCGATTTTGATTCCAATCATTATGCCTTTTAAAATCGTTATCCCACCGGCTTCTTACACCCTGGGAAGTCATATCCCCATCTTTATCGCCATGTTTCTTTCGCCTTTGATGGCTGCTTTTGTGATTATTGCTTCTAGTCTTGGTTTCCTGATGGCTGGCTATCCGCCTGTTATTGTACTTCGTGCCTTCTCTCACATCGTTTTTGGTACTTTGGGGGCTTTGTACTTAAAGAAATTCCCTGAAACCTTGGATAAACCAAAGACATCTTGGATTTTTAACTTTGTTTTGGGTGTTGTTCATGCTATCGCTGAAGTAATAGCTTGTATCATCTTTTATGCTACTTCAGGGACAAATGTTGAAAATATGTTTTATGTTCTCTTTGTCCTAGTTGGTTTTGGCACAATCGTCCATAGTATGGTAGACTATACATTAGCACTAGCTGTCTATAAAGTGCTTCGAAAACGTCGCTAAAAGGAAAAATTATGACAAAGGATCGCAAACAAGCTCTTCTCAAACTGTTAAAAGAGGCGCCAAAAGCTCTCAATGGTCAAACCTTGGCTGAACACTTCCATGTTACGCGCCAAGTCATTGTACAGGACATCGCTATTCTCCGAGCAGATGGAGCTCCTATCCTATCCACCAATCGTGGCTATATCTACAAAGAAAATGATGCCAGCCCCTACGTCCACAAACTCTTTAAAGTGAAACATGAACTGGAAGAAATCGGTCAGGAACTTCTAGCTATTGTAGATAATGGCGGACGCGTTCAAAATATCTTAATCGATCATCCCGTTTATGGCGAAATTGAAACCCTACTCAAACTCACCTGCCGCCGAGATGTCCAGCACTTTCTGGAACAAGTCGAGAATTCAGACTTTAGACCCCTTTCTGAATTGACAGACGGCATTCATTACCACCTTGTTGAAGCCGAAACGCAACAAGACCTCCACTATATCGAGGAGGCCTTGGACCAGTTAGGTTATTTGGTAAAAGACTAGAAAATTTCTTTCTCCCAGCCGTCCTCTGTACGGTGGCGATAGAAGAACTCAGACTTGTCAGGTGCTTCCATCATTTCCATCAAAGGCAACATATCATAGGCCAGTTCCAAGTTTGGAATCTGGTCTTTTTGCACCCAAGTTACTTCTCCTTCTTCTGAGGATTGGAGACTTCCAGTAAACTCTGTCGCCTTATAACAAAAAACGATGTAGCGCCCTCCTGTATCTAAGGGCCAATTTTTAATGCCGACTAGTTGTGGATTCTGAATGGTTAGACCTGTTTCTTCATAAATCTCACGAATGACAGACTCGGCAAAGGCCTCGCCATTCTCAACATGTCCTCCTGGAAAGGCATAGCCAGACCAGCGATTGTTTTCGGGTGAACGATACTGCATCACCACGCGCTGGGTTTCGAGGTCTTCAATCAGACAGATGTTGGTTAAAATAGTTGCTTGGGAACGTGACATGGATTCACTCACTTTCTATTTGTTATTATTCATCTCGATATTTTACTTCTGACTTCATGATAAAGGGATTGATCAATTCATGATGGTCATAAGTAGTACGGGCCAAAAAACCTCTAGCAATGATGATTTCCTTATCTTCTATGCGATAGTCTATATTGATAGGGACGGCTGGATCCGAGATAACTGATAAAACAAAGAATGCTGCAAACCAAAGGTAAAATGTCACCAATCCACTAAATACTTGAAAAATAAGGTGATACCATTTAGCATCTCTTGTTCTATAAAAGATTCTCCAAGGATGGATTAGGAAGGTCAAACAAAGAATGAAAAACCAACTATTCCACAAAATCGGCGTAAAAGATAGTCCAAAAACCAGCAACACCAAATGAAGAACCACAAAGGTCAGCAAAGCCAAATAAAGTGTCTTAAACGAAATTAACTTAGTTAGATTTTCTTTTGTCATAATTTTTCCTCTTTTTATCATTATATTTCAAAATCACCATCAATATCGCTGGAATGATGAAAAAGATTAGATAGGTAGCAATTGGAAGCCAGATGTAGCGATAATCAACAGATAATAAGGAAGGAATTTTTTTAACATTTCTCCCTTTCACCCCAACAAGTAAGTGGAGGAGAAAAATAGGTCCGTTTATGAATAGAAAAGTTTTTAAAAATCCTTGTACTGAAGCCTTATTGCTAAAACCATCTCTAAAAATACCTTGATAGAGTGTGTGCACCAAAAAGACAAAATTCATAATAATTGGCAAGAGATAGGACATTTCTTGATATGGTTTCGGGATAAGTGACGTCCCGAACAATACATACATAATACCAAAAATAGATAATAATATTATACCACCATCCATAAAAGAAGCAATCTTTGAATGTCTTTCCTGTCACAATTGGACGTGAGCAACCAAAGAATACTTTTTCTGGATTTTTCTCATTTGTCTGTTCTGTTGTTTGATCTTCTTTTGTCTCTTAGTCTTTCGTTCCATTTGCGCCTCCTTCTTCTCTTTTCTATCCGTATAATCACAAGCAGAATGCCCACCCCCAAGAAAAAGAAAAATAGATAACTTACAATAGGAACCCAGACATAGGCTGGATCCATAGAAATTATGGGAGGGAAATTCGTTGACTTACGACGTCCTAGCCAATTCAGACCTACCAAGAGATGAAAGGGAAAAAGAAGACCATTGAACCCAATAAATCCCCATGAAAAGTAACGCCATTTCTGAAGTTTATCACTACTAAAACGAAAGACAAGGAAATAGGTTGATAAGATCAGAAGGATAAGATTGAAGCTTAAGGGGGAAAGATAGTTCATGTTCGGTAATAGATAACTAATGTAAGAGGCGGCAAGAAATGATACAAACATAGATCCAAATAACACACTCGTATCCAAAAGTTGAGCAATCCTTCTGTGCCTTTCCATCCAAAGAAAAATCCTATTAGTCCAAGAAGACTTTTCTTTTGTCTTGTACTTCATTTGTCTACTCATCTTCATTTTCATCTACTCCTTTTTTTGAACCTTTAGAGAGAAAGAAGATTGCCAGAGTTAACATCAAGACTAGAAGGTAGACAACAATAGGAAACCAGATATAGGATGACTCCAGTGAAAACAAAGGTGACAGAACAACTCTTCCTCTTTTTCTCACGCCAATCAGTTGAAAAATGAAGCTAAGGATATTGATATAAATAAAGGGTTCACAAAATCTTTTAAGGGTCCTTTCTTTTTCAGTTTTCACTGACAAAAAGAGAGCATAGAACCTATTACCCAAAATAAAAAGATTCAATTGCAAGGGAAATAAAAGCTCTCTGTACCGAAAATCAGCTGGAATGCTTTTGTTCTGTGATGTTGTAAATTCTATAACTAGGAACAAGCTGATATAAAAGGTAATATCAAGCATAAATTTGACAAATCGATGCCCTTGTAACCAAAAACGAACAGAATCTAAGCTCGATGACT
Source organism: Streptococcus oralis ATCC 49296 (assembly GCF_000185265.1). Classification (GTDB taxonomy): domain Bacteria; phylum Bacillota; class Bacilli; order Lactobacillales; family Streptococcaceae; genus Streptococcus; species Streptococcus oralis_BC. The sequence continues at coordinate 1,574,370 of NZ_GL622183.1, forward strand.
TCTTATACTTCTTCTCTTTCAAATTCATAATAACTTCTTTCCATTTAAAAATATTCTTTAAAACATATTAGTGGTATAGGTTCAAAGTTAAATTTTAAGATTTAAAATTTTCCAATTAAGTTTGCCTTATCAATTTAATCTCACTAAATTCTCTCAAACCACCTTCTGATTTATATCATCCTCAACTTAACGATAAGGAATTTTCGAACTTTCTATCTCTATATTGGGATTAGCAAGTTTGAGATAAGGAGCAATATAGTCTGCATCTGTAACCTTTGGACCTAGAATTACTTTTGAGTATTTCAAAGGTAATAAATTGATGTATACAAATAAATCATATCTGCCATTATCTTTCGAGCTTAATACGATATACTTCCTAAAATCTTTATAGTTAACCTTATCAAAAACTTCTAACCCAATTTCTTCTTTCTTCAAGTACTTTTCATTTGATGAATCATTAACACCTCTTTTAATAATATTTTGTATAGCTGTATCATCTAAATTGATTAGAATACGATACTCCATCTCATATTCATAATCTTTTACTTTAAAAAGATAAGAAATCTTCTTCAATTTCTCAGCAAAACTGTTTAATTCTTTTTCAGCTTCCAGTTCTTGCAATTTTTCAAATATCTGTTTTAAATTATCAAGAGATTTACCAACATCTGTTTCATCTTTATTCACTGATATTAAATCCAAATAATGAACTTTAACAAACTCTATCGATTTATGAGCAACTATATCTTCAAGATAAGACAGATCATATTCAAGGAAGGCACCTTGAGATGAATCTGCATACTCCTTCCACATAGGTAAACTATCAGATACCGTGGTTAGAGAAGATATAAAAACATTGGAAGTTTGATATTTTTGGAAAAAAGTATTATCTATACCCAAATAATCATATATTACTCTTCCTTCCATCGGGTCATTTAGCTGCTTGAGATTAGTAAGCCGTAAATATGGAGATTTCACTTTAGAATCATTGTCATTCTTCCAGTCTGCTTTTATGAGAAAGTTTGTTAAAGTATCAATCTTAGTATAATGTCCAAAGGAACCAATTTCTTTCAACTCATTTGAATCAACAGTCAATTTAGAACGAATATTGGTGATAATTTTATCCGCTTGTTCTAAAAGTTGAGTCGCGTCTAATGACGGAATAGATTCTAAATCACTTGTTTCATTAAGGTAATCATTATCATACTTCTCAATTAACTTAATAGCTTGGTTTCGGATGATATCCGAATCATTTTCTTCTGCTATCTTTCGAACAACATTAATCGAATTTTTAATTACGTCTTCAGAGTGTCTTAACACAAAATCCAAGTATTGCCCAACAAAAAGAGATTGAGGATTATTGAGATAATAGTTATTAATAGTTTTGAGATGTTGAATTTTAAAAATTAAAAGTAACTCATCTAATTGAAAATACCAAAAATTTATGAATTCAAATGATTCAAAATTAAACTTTTTATATACAACATCAATAAATTCTTGTAATTTCTTTTCTAAATTTCCTATTTTTGTATTATCATATCTTATATATCTAAATACACGCCAAAAAACTGATAACATCCCAGAGATGACGTAAGAAATCCTGTCATCTTCTTCAATATTCTCCGTAATTACTTGATGACATAAGTGTAAAAATAAACTATCATTATCAATGAATATTGAATAATCTTCATAATTATGAGCTTTAGAAATGTAATAATATAAAAAATCTAAATATAATCTGATTGAAAAACTTGAAACTTGTAAAAATTCACTTAAAAAGAATTTATTGAAAAACTCTAATAAGCGTTCTTTTGAAGAACTGTCAATTTGTTCTTCAAATTCATTACAAATATCTAAAACACATTCAGAAAATTCTAATTGTTCTTCTTCAGATAAATCTAGATATTGATTTATAAAATTATCAAGATCGTATTTCAGTTTTTCTTTATTTAAGGAATCAAAATGATTCTTTAATTCGGATTCACTAAATTCACCAGTAAAATAATTTAACTTTTCCATTTCATCCCCTTCTAAAACCTACCCCAAAGCCTTCACTTCCAACATCATATCACGTATCTGTGCTGCGAGTTCAAAATCAAGCACTTCGACGGCTTCTTGCATTTGTTTTTCCAGTTTCTTGACGAGTTCCTTGCGCTCTTGTTTATTGAGGCTATTGATATCGACTTCCTTGTCCTCTTCCTTGGCAACTGCCTTGGTTACGGCGATTAGATCACGAATTTCTTTCTTAATAGTTTGTGGCACAATACCATGCTCTTCATTATAAGCCATCTGGATTTTCCGACGACGGGCTGTTTCATCGATAGCTTTTTGCATAGACTGGGTCATCGTGTCTGCATACATGATGACATGCCCTTCACTATTGCGGGCGGCACGTCCAATGGTCTGGATGAGGCCACGTTCGTTACGTAGGAATCCTTCCTTGTCGGCATCGAGAATGGCTACTAAACTTACTTCAGGAACGTCAATCCCTTCACGGAGCAGGTTGATTCCGACCAAGACATCAAAAACACCCAAGCGTAGGTCACGGATAATCTCCGTCCGTTCCAAGGTTTTGATATCCGAGTGCATATACTTGACCTTGATGCCCATTTCTTTGAAGTAGTCGGTTAAGTCTTCAGCCATTTTCTTTGTCAAAGTGGTGATAAAGGTTCGTTCATTCTTTTCAACACGGGCATTGATTTCACCTAGGAGGTCATCAATCTGTCCCATAGTCGGACGGACTTCCACCTCTGGGTCTAGAAGTCCTGTCGGACGAATGATTTGCTCAATTACTGTCTCGGTCTGTTCATTTTCATAGTCACCAGGTGTCGCTGAAACGTAAACAATCTGATGAACATGACTCTCAAACTCCTCACGGCGTAAAGGACGATTGTCCAGGGCTGACGGTAAACGAAAACCATAATTAACCAGCATTTCCTTACGTGAACGGTCTCCATTGTACATGCCCTTAATCTGCCCCATGGTCATGTGACTTTCATCAATCATGATCAAGAAATCATCTGGGAAGAAGTCGAGAAGCGTATAAGGGGGCTCTCCTTCACTACGACCATCCATGTGACGAGAGTAGTTCTCAACTCCATTTGTATACCCCATCTCACGTAGCATTTCGATATCATACTCTGTCCGTTGTTTCAAGCGTTGTGCTTCTAGCAGTTTGCCTTCCTTCTCAAAGACAGCCAACTGCTCCTCCAACTCTGCCTGAATCTTAGCAATAGCAACCTCCATGTGGTCATCATTGGTCACAAAGTGAGTGGCAGGGAAAATCGCCAAATGATCCACTTCTCCCAATACCTGACCTGTCAAAGCCTCAACTTCACGGATACGATCAATTTCATCCCCGAAAAACTCTACTCGAAAAGCGTGTTCATCTCGGGAAGCTGGGAAAATCTCCACCACATCCCCGCGAACGCGAAATCTTCCCCGTTGGAAATCAATATCATTGCGTTCAAACTGGATATCAACCAAATCATTCAAAAGTTTATCACGAGAAATTTCAAGACCTGGACGCAGACTGACAACACTGTCAGCGTATTCCTTAGGAGAACCCAAACCATAAATACAAGAGACAGAAGCCACAACGATGACATCGTTACGCTCCAGAAGTGCTGAAGTCGCTGAGTGTCGAAGCTTGTCAATCTCATCATTGACCGAGCTATCCTTTTCAATATAAGTATCACTCGAAGGGACATAGGCCTCAGGTTGGTAATAATCATAGTACGATACGAAGTACTCAACAGCATTTTCAGGGAAAAATTCCTTGAACTCCCCATAGAGCTGCCCAGCTAGAGTTTTGTTATGGGCAATGACCAAAGTTGGTTTATTGACTTTGGAAATGACCTGACTCATGGTATAGGTCTTCCCTGTACCCGTCGCCCCCATCAGAATCTGAGCCTTTTCTCCACCCTCGATATTATCAACCAACTGCTCAATTGCCTGGGGTTGATCTCCTGAAGGTTCATATTTTGATACTAGTTTAAATTTATTATCTGTAATTCGATTTATCATGATTGCCTCATCTGCATTTTTCTATCTTTCTATTTTACCATAAATTTGCTTTTCAAACTCTTCTCCAAACTGATAAGAACGAGCAATTCATGTTATATTTTCTTACATCAAATTCATAAAATTTGCCTTTTCACCTTTTTTCTGGTATAATGGAAAAATATTCGGAAAAGGAGACTGAAAATGAAGAAAAAAATACTAGCATGTTTGCTCATTTTATTTCCCATTTTCTCACTAGGTATGGCAAAAGCTGATACTGTTAAGATTGTGTCTGATACAGCTTACGCACCTTTTGAGTTTAAAGATTCAGATCAAACCTATAAAGGGATTGATGTTGATATTATCAATAAAGTCGCAGAGATCAAAGGATGGAACATCCAAATGTCTTATCCTGGCTTTGATGCAGCTGTAAATGCAGTGCAGTCAGGTCAAGCAGATGCTATTATGGCAGGTATGACAAAAACAAAAGAACGCGAAAATGTCTTTACCATGTCTGATACCTATTATGATACAAAAGTTGTCATTGCTACCACAAAGGCAAATAAAATCACCAAATATGAGGAACTTAGCGGCAAAACAGTTGGAGTTAAGAACGGAACTGCCGCTCAACGTTTCCTCGAAAGTATCAAAGATAAATACGGTTTCTCTATTAAAACCTTTGATACAGGTGATTTGATGAATAACAGTCTAAGTGCTGGTGCTGTAAATGCCATCATGGATGATAAACCTGTTATTGAGTATGCGATTAACCAAGGACAAGATCTCAGCATCAATATGGATGGTGAGGCTGTTGGAAGCTTTGCTTTTGGTGTCAAGAAAGGGAGCAAGTATGAACACTTGGTTACCGAGTTTAATGAAGCCCTAGCACAAATGAAGAAGGATGGTAGCTTGGAGCAAATCATCCAAAAATGGACAGCTTCTACAACTACGGCAAGCCCAACGACAACTACTGCTGCTGGACAAAAAGCTACTCCAGTGAAAAGCAAGTACATTATTGCCAGCGACTCATCTTTCGCCCCATTCGTCTTTCAAAATTCAAGCAATCAATATACCGGTATTGATATGGACCTCATCAAGGCTATTGCCAAAGATCAAGGTTTTGAAATTGAGATTACCAACCCAGGATTTGACGCAGCCATTAGTGCTGTTCAAGCAGGACAAGCAGATGGTATCATTGCTGGTATGTCTGTAACAGATGCCCGTAAGGAAACCTTCGACTTCTCAGAATCATACTACACAGCAAATACGATTCTCGGTGTGAAAGAATCAAGCACGATTGCTTCTTATGAAGACCTCAAGGATAAAACTGTCGGTGTTAAAAACGGAACTGCTTCTCAAACGTTCCTTACTGAGAATCAAAACAAATACGGTTATAAGATTAAAACCTTTGCAGATGGCGCTTCAATGTATGACAGTCTGAATACTGGAGCTATTGATGCTGTGATGGATGATGAGCCAGTTCTCAAATATTCTATCAGCCAAGGTCAAAAATTGAAAACACCAATCGCTGGAACTCCAATCGGTGAAACAGCCTTTGCGGTTAAAAAAGGTACAAACCCTGAATTGATCCAGATGTTCAATAATGGACTTGCGAACCTCAAAGCTAACGGTGAATTCCAAAAGATTCTTGACAAGTATCTAGCTAGCGAAACTTCAACTGACTCTACAAGTACGGTTGACGAAACTACTATCTGGGGCTTGCTTCAAAACAACTACAAACAACTTCTTAGTGGACTTGGAATCACTCTTGCTCTAGCGCTTATTTCATTTGCAATTGCCATTGTCATCGGTATTATCTTTGGTATGTTTAGCGTTAGCCCATACAAATCTCTTCGTCTGATTTCTGAGATTTTCGTTGACGTTATTCGAGGAATTCCATTGATGATTCTTGCAGCCTTCATCTTCTGGGGAATTCCAAACTTCATAGAGTCGATTACAGGCCAACAAAGTCCAATCAATGACTTTGTAGCTGGTACTATTGCCCTCTCACTCAATGCGGCAGCTTATATCGCTGAAATCGTTCGTGGTGGGATTCAAGCTGTTCCAGTTGGGCAAATGGAGGCCAGCCGCAGTCTTGGTATTTCTTATGGAAAAACCATGCGTAAGATTATCTTGCCACAAGCGACTAAATTGATGTTGCCAAACTTTGTCAACCAATTCGTTATTGCTCTTAAAGATACAACCATCGTTTCTGCTATCGGTTTGGTGGAACTTTTCCAAACTGGTAAGATTATCATCGCCCGTAACTACCAAAGTTTCAAGATGTATGCAATCCTTGCTATCTTTTATCTTGTAATTATCACGCTTTTGACTAGACTGGCGAAACGCTTAGAAAAGAGGATTCGTTAATGGCAAAACTAAAAATTGATGTAAATGATTTGCATAAGTATTATGGAAAAAACGAAGTTTTAAAAGGCATTACGACTAAGTTCTATGAAGGAGATGTTGTCTGTATCATCGGTCCTTCTGGTTCTGGTAAATCCACTTTCCTCCGTAGCCTTAACCTTCTCGAGGAGGTAACGAGTGGCCACATCACAGTAAATGGTTATGATTTGACTGAAAAATCAACCAATGTCGACCATGTTCGTGAAAACGTGGGAATGGTCTTCCAACATTTCAACCTCTTCCCTCACATGTCCGTCCTAGAAAATATCACTTTTGCACCTATTGAACACAAACGGATGACCAAAGAAGAAGCTGAAAAATTGGGGATGGAGTTGCTTGAAAAGGTAGGACTAGCAGATAAAGCTAATGCCAACCCAGATAGCCTTTCAGGTGGTCAGAAACAGCGTGTAGCTATCGCTCGTGGACTTGCCATGAATCCTGATATCATGCTCTTTGATGAGCCAACTTCCGCTCTGGACCCTGAGATGGTTGGAGATGTACTGAATGTTATGAAGGAATTGGCGGAACAAGGCATGACCATGATTATCGTAACCCATGAGATGGGATTTGCTCGTCAGGTGGCTAACCGTGTTATCTTTACGGCTGATGGTGAATTCCTAGAAGATGGAACTCCAGATCAAATCTTCGATAACCCGCAACACCCTCGTCTAAAAGAATTTTTGGACAAGGTCTTAAACGTATAAAACGAAAGTGTGAGGTTCTCCTTACACTTTTTTTATTGCGTATTGGATTTTTTGTTTTTTTTGAAAATTATGATAAAATAAAAACTATGATAATGAGGAAATCTCATCCCTAGTCCAACTAGGAAAAAATATAGAAATTAGGTAGCTAGATGTCATCAAAGGTTATTGTTACAATTTTCGGTGCGAGTGGAGATTTAGCTAAACGCAAACTCTACCCTTCCCTTTTCAGACTCTATAAATCAGGCAATCTCTCTGAGCATTTTGCTGTTATCGGAACAGCTCGTAGACCTTGGAGTAAAGAATATTTTGAATCTGTAGTTGTCGAGTCCATCCTTGATTTGGCAGATAGTACCGAGCAAGCCCAGGAATTTGCTAGCCACTTCTACTATCAAAGCCATGATGTGAATGATACGGAACATTACATTGCTTTGCGCCAATTACAAGCTGAGCTCAATGAAAAATACCAAGCTGAACACAATAAGCTCTTCTTCTTGTCCATGGCACCTCAGTTCTTTGGAACCATTGCCAAGCACCTCAAATCTGAAAACATTGTTGATGGTAAAGGTTTTGAGCGCTTGATCGTTGAGAAACCATTTGGTACAGACTACGAAACAGCTAGCAAACTCAATGAAGATCTCCTTGCAGCCTTTGATGAGGAGCAAATCTACCGTATTGACCATTACCTAGGTAAAGAGATGATTCAGAGTATCTTTGCTGTTCGTTTTGCCAACATGATCTTTGAGAATGTTTGGAATCGCGAACACATCGATAATGTTCAGATTACCTTTGCGGAACGCTTGGGTGTAGAAGAACGCGGTGGCTACTACGATCAATCTGGTGCCCTTCGTGATATGGTTCAAAACCATACTCTCCAACTTCTCTCTCTTCTAGCCATGGACAAACCAGCTAGCTTTACAAAGGATGAGATTCGTGCTGAAAAGATAAAGGTCTTTAAAAACCTCTATCATCCAACTGAGGAAGAACTGAAAGAACAGTTTATCCGTGGTCAATATCGCTCTGGTAAAATCGATGGTATGAAATACATTTCCTATCGAAGCGAGCCAAATGTCGATCCTGAATCTACAACAGAAACCTTTGCGTCTGGTGCCTTCTTTGTAGACAGCGATCGCTTCCGTGGCGTTCCTTTCTTCTTCCGTACTGGTAAACGCCTGACAGAAAAAGGCACTCATGTCAATATCGTCTTTAAGCAAATGGACTCTATCTTTGGAGAACCATTAGCGCCAAATATCTTGACCATCTATATCCAACCAACTGAAGGATTCTCTCTCAGCCTCAATGGGAAGCAAGTCGGTGAAGAATTTAACCTGGCACCAAGCTCTCTGGATTACCGTACAGATGCTACTGCTACTGGAGCCTCACCAGACCCATACGAGAAATTAATCTACGATGTCTTGAATAACAACTCTACCAACTTTAGCCACTGGGATGAGGTAAGTGCTTCGTGGAAATTGATTGACCGTATCGAAAAGCTCTGGGCTGAAAACGGAGCTCCACTCTACGATTATAAATCTGGGAGCATGGGACCACAAGCTAGCTTTGACTTACTTGAGAAGTATGGAGCCAAATGGACCTGGCAACCAGATATCGCCTATCGTAAAGATGGTCGTTTAGAAT